>CAJAYZ010000252.1 GCA_903949225.1 uncultured Planctomycetaceae bacterium | reverse complement strand
TGCCCGCGAGGATGCTCTCAGGCTTGGCTTCGAGCCCGGCCTTCACTGGCGGCAATCCCCAGGCGAACACGGCCAGCGAGAGAAACACCCACGGCATCCAGGCCCACACGATCCTGACCGGAGGATCGAGCGCTTCGGGGCTGGTTGCCGCGGAGGGCATCTCCGCCGCGCCGTAGCGCCAGCAATCCCTCGGCTGCCAGACCCGCATGAAGGCCGCCAGGCAGGCAAGGCTCACCAGCCCGCCGACGACGTCAACGAGCGCCGGGCCGACGAGGTTCGCCACGCCTGCCTGCACCAGCGCAAACGACGCCCCGCAGACGAGGACTGCCGGCCAGACGCCGACGAGCCCCTTCCAGCCGGCCATCGTCACCACCATCCAGGCCGGGACGATGAGCGAAAAGAACGGGAGCTGCCGGCCTGCCATCGCCGAGATCGCCTGTTCCTCGAGGCCGGTGACCTTGGCGAGCGTGATGATCGGGGTTCCCAGAGCACCGAACGCAACCGGCGCCGTGTTGGCGATGAGCGCCAGGCACGCCGCCTCGAAGGCGGGGAAGCCGGCGCCGGTGAGGAGCGCCGCCGAGATTGCCACAGGCGCTCCGAAGCCGGCGGCCCCCTCGAGGAACGCGCCGAAAGAAAAGGCGATCAGAAGTGCCTGGATGCGGTGATCGGCCGAGAGCCGGGTCACCGATCGCTTCATGACGTCGAGGGCACCTGCCTCCACCGACAGGCTGTAGAGAAACATCGCCGTGACGATGATCCAGCCGATCGGGAAGAGGCCAAAGCAGGCGCCGTAGAGCGTGGCCGCCGCCGCGGCATCGAGCGGCATGCCGACGACACCGACGGCTACGCCGAGGGCCGTCAGCAGGCCGGCGATCGCCGCCCGCTGTGCCGACCACCCGCAGCCGGCGAGCAATCCCAGCAGCACCACCAGCGGCAGCGTCGCCACGACCGTGGAGAGGAGCGGGGAACCGAGCGGGTCGTAGACATGATCCCAGACCATAGCGGCTCCTTCGATGTCGGTGGATAAAGTGCCCGCCGCTGGATGCGGCGGCCGACACCCCCGAAAAACCTCGGCTTTTTTGTGGGTGTCTCACGTGGAAACAGGTCAGGGATGACTTTTTCCACGGACAGTCAGAAGGCGACGAGCATCGCGGCCAGCCCGGCGATCCCCACGACGATCAGCCCGGCACCGAGCCACCGCGCGATCGGGGGACGGTCGGAATAGCGGTAGTCGTCTTTGGAGACCGCGCGGAGGACGAGCCTGTGCTCCCACATCCCCGCCAGCGTCGCCACGATCCCCAGGGCCATGAGGGTCGCCCCGTAGAACCGTGTCTTGAGCGGCGAGAATCCCCCGCCGTCGAGGCTCACTGCCGCCTGGCCGAAGCGCTCGATGCCGAAGCCGAGGCTGACCATCGCCAGGCTCGTGCGGATCCAGGCAAGGAGGGTGCGATCGGCCGCCTCCCGGTTGCGCTCCCGGGCGAGCTCGGTGTTCACCTCGGCGCCATCCTCGTCACGGCGGCGGCGTTCGGTCGGTTCCGGTCGATGTTTCATGCGGGAGAGAATAGCACGCCGCTGCTCACTCCACCTCCAAGGCGATGGCGCCAGAATGGGCAGAGAACTCGGGGGCATAGCGGCTGCGGATCGAGGCGAAGCCGCTCGAGGCCGTGCCCCGGTGTGCCGCCCGGAGCGAATACTCGAAGACATGCGTCCCGCGCGGGAGCCGCTCGAAGAACAGCTGCGTCGAGGCATCGCGGACGGCCAGATACCAGCCGGCCCCGTCGGCCCACCGCCACCCGGAGAGGATGTCGACTGGTTCGGTGAGGCTCGGGCGATGGTCGGAGAGCTCGAGGAACTCGTAATCGCGGTCGCTCGTCACGACGAGCCGCACGACGAGCTCGTCCCCCACCTCGACGCGCGTCGTGCCATCGGCGGCCGCGGCCACGAGCTCCGGCCCGGCCTTCGTCTGCCGCTTCACAAACAGCTGCTTGTCGATCGCCAGCTCCGCGCGGCCCACCGCCGGGACATTGGCGATGTCGTCGAGATACTGCCAGTGGACGCCACCGAAGGCGAGCCCTTTCTCCTTCCGCGAGAGTGTGATCGTCCCCATCCTCGGCTCGATCTCGCGGCGCGTGAAGCGCGTCTCGATGAAGCCTGTGCCGGCCTCGGCACGGGGCGCGCCGTCTTTCCCAGGCTCGATCTTCTCGCCGCCGATGTCGACGGTCACCAGCTCCGTCGACGCGAGGAGATCCGCGCCGCGGCCGAGGATCGCGCCGACAGCATCGGCCGTAGCCCGGTTGCCGCGCCACTGGCTCGTGCGCTTTTGCGACAGGAGCCAGACCTGGAGCGCCTCGACGGCCTCGCGGTCGCCGGCCACCTCGTCGAAGGCCTCGATCATGACTCCTTGCGTCTCGATCGGCGCCGCGGCCCACTGCCACCAGGCCGGATGGGGATCTCGCCACCACATCCCCTGCCAAGCATCCTTTTCCTCGCCCGGCTTCACGTCGGCATCGACGGCGCGCTCGCGGAGGCTGTCGATGATCGACAGCGCCGTTTCCCGGTCGCCGGAGCGGGCAAGCGCGATGGCCAGATGCCCCTGCGAGCGGCGGGCGTCGACCTTCATCCAGGTCGTCCGGGCGTTGTTGCGCCAGAAGTCGATCGCCGCGGCGGCCTCGCCTTGCGGCGGCATGTCGGCAGCGAAGAAGCTGCGGGCGTAAAGGGCGAGCGCGACACCAGAATCGATCGACGGTTCTCCCTTGCCTCGTTTTTTCGCTTCATTCCGCCACTCGACAAACTGACCGTCGAGCCAGGGGAGCGTGGCGAGCGCCGGCTGGATGTCGAGATCGACCCCGGCGGCGCGGAGCCGGCCGAAGCCCGCGAGGATCGAGAGCGTTACCGGCGTGCAGGTGCGTCCACCGGGGAACCAGGGCCAGCCGCCGTCGCCGGCTCGCATTCCTTCGAGACGCCTCAGGGCCGAGGCCTGCTCATCGGCCGCCCGGTTGGCGTCGAAGAGGAGGCCGATGCGGTGCCGCGCCTCGCGCTCGTCGACTGCCTCACGCACCCACGGCGTCTCGGCGAGGAGCGTCTGCATGAGCTCCGAGTTCTTTTCCAGGGGGCTCTCGAGCGGCTTCTGCCCCGGAGGGGGATTGCGCCACTGCTCGAAGACCGCCGCGATCCGCTGGTCGGAGCGGGCGATGTGGCCGGCCCAGGCGTTGGCGTAGAGCCGCGTGAATAGGGTCTCGACGCTCTCGTCGGTCGGCTCGGCGATCGACGGCAGGGCGAGGACGGCATACCAAGCGGGATTGGATGCCGCCTGGACGACGAGCGACTGGCTGGCGATCGAGGGATGATCCTTGATGTTCGCGAGGCGCTCGATCGTGGCCGTCCTCGAGCCCGGGCCGCGGAGCGTGATCGGCACCGACTCGTCGACGAGGACGCGCCGGGAGAGGACCGGCAGGAAGGCCTCCTCGCCGTCTGCGGCCCGGCCCGCCGAGCCGGTAGCGAGATAGCGCAAGGTCTCCGTGCCATCGGCCACGCGCACCCGGAAAACCACGGGCTTTGATTGACCGGCGGCAAGCTCGAAGGGCTGCTCGGCCGGTGTCTCCAGCAGGGCCTGGCGCGAGTCGCCGGTGCGGGCGTCGAAGAGCTCCAAGCGGACTTTCCCCGCAAGGGAGCCGGTCGAGCGGTTTCCGACCTTCACCGGAATCTCCACGACGTCCCCTTCGCGGAGGAACCGTGGCACGACCGGCTCGACCATGAGGTCCTTGGCGGCCACGGCCGTGTCGAGGAGCGTGCCGGAGCGGAGGCTTGCGTCGTGGGCGAGCGACTTGAACTGCCAGGTGGTGAGCGTGTCGGGGAGGGTGAACTCGATCGTCACGCTGCCGTCGTCGTTGCTTGTCAGAGCCGGCAGAAAGAATGCCGTCTCGACGAGGTTCTTCCGCGGCGGTGGGGGCGCGGCAGCGGCGGGCCCGGTTCCGGTTTCCGGCGGTGGGCCTCCGCCGTCGCCCACAGCGGCGAAGTCCATCTCGAGGCCGAGGGCGACCGGCGCCCCCTTGGCCATCATCCGGCCCGGCGCCGCGTCGGCCATCATCGCTTCAGCCATCATCGGCGCCGCCGGCATCGCGCCGCGCATCATCGGCATCATCCCCCGGCGGTTGAAGCCGAAGAACTGCATCGATTGGGGTCCGAACGGATCGCGGAACCGGCGGAAGCTCACATCCACCGGCACCTGCGGCACGACCCAGCTTCCGACGATCTGCTGGAGGACCTCGGGCCGGTTGCTGAAGAGCGTGTTCATCGGGGAGCTCTCGCGGCGGAACAGCCCGGAGAGCCCGGGGGGCCAGGCGAGCGGGGCGAGGGCATCGAGCGACTGGTCGTAGAGGGTCGCCACGATCTCGGCGGGCACCCCCTTCCCTGCCCCGTCGAGGGCGTCGTCGGCTGTTTTCACGCGGGCCCGCCAGATCTCCTTCGCCCCCGGCTCGACGCGGCGCGTGAATCGCTCCCAGGCGATCTCGAGCCGCTTGTTTGTCCAGGGGACGTCGATCACCTGCTCTTTGAGATGGAGCCGGCCGTCGCGCACCATCCAAGCCCGCACCGTGAACCCGCCGCGGTGGTCGTCGCCGACCTCAACCCGCACCGGCCATTGCGTCCGCCCCGGCTCGGTCCACGAGCGCGAAAGGAGCTTGCCGTCTTGGAGCACTTCGACGAGGACGCGACCCTCGTCGTAGCCAGTGGCAATGAGCGCCTCGAACGTGCTCCCCGGTTGGGCCGTCATTGTCGCCGCGGTGAGCATGAGGGGGCGCTTGATCACGGAAGCCGTCGCTTCTGGGTCGACGACTTCAATCGTGTGGCGGGCCTTCACGTCGGGTGAGCCGTCGGCTCCGGCGACGACGAACTCCGCCCGGTAGATGCCGGGGGGGAGCTTGACCTTCGCTACCGCCTTGCCGGTGACTCCGTCGGTGGTGACATCAAGCTTGAAGACCTCCTCACCGCTCTCCCAGCCTTCGGGATCGTTCGGATCGAGGCTGGGAAGGGGCGCTGGCAGCCGCCCTGGCTTCGCTCCGCGCTTGCCACCGGGCGCGGGGCGAGCGGCGGGGCGCGGGCGGGCCACGGCGAAGGGCTCGAGGAGGTCGCCGCGGAGCGGTTGCTCCGGCTGGACGAGGCGATGGATCGTGAGCGCGCCGGTGGCCGCGCGCGGCTCGTCATCGAGCGACTGCGTCGTGACGGTGATGGTCACCTCCGCCGGCGCGCCATCCGGGCCGGTCGCCTGCCAGGCCTCGGCCTTGAGATCCGCTTGAAGCGGCGCGTAGCCGGCGCGGACGGCCCGGTCGGCGGAGCGCGTCTCGCCCGAGGGATCGGTGACCTCGGCGATCACCCGGTAGGTGAACACCGGCAGACTGTCGACCGGCAC
>CAJAYZ010000251.1 GCA_903949225.1 uncultured Planctomycetaceae bacterium | reverse complement strand
TTCCTGTTTGACGGCACGGTGGCTGAGAACATCGCCTACTCCCGTCGGGATGCCGGCCCCGAGGCGATCGCCGCCGCCGCCCGCGTTGCCCATGCGGCCGGATTCATCGAGGCGATGCCGGAAGGATATGGCACGTTCATCGGGGAACGCGGCGTGCGGATCAGCGGCGGGCAACGGCAGCGGCTGGCGATCGCCCGCGCGATCCTCGCCGACGCCCGGATCCTGATCCTCGACGAAGCGACGAGCAACCTCGACAGCGAGAGCGAGCGGGCGATCCAGGCGAGCCTCTCCGAGCTGCTCCGTGGCCGGACGAGCTTCATTATCGCCCACCGCCTGAGCACGATCCGCCACGCTGACCGGATCGTCGTCCTCGAGGACGGCCGGATCACCGAAATCGGCTCCCACGACGCGCTTCTCGCCCGTGGCGGCCGGTATGCGGAGATGGTCGCGCTCCAGGCGACCGAGCAGTGAATTGGCCGGCCTGAAGCTCCTCCGCGGGAAGCGGACTGGCCACGAAGCCTCCTCCGGCCCATGATTGGATCGTCGGAGGGGGCGTCGACGCACGGCTGACGAGCCCCCTATTTCCGGCAGGCCTACACCGAGAACCACATGCGCAGCGTCCCTTCGCCCCACTGCCTGGTCGGCTCGTTTCTGCTTCCGCTGCTCGTGGGTCTTTGGCTCATGGCGTTGCCCTGTGCTGCAGACGAGGCGCCCACACGCGCAGAATGGACCGGCTCACGGATCACCGGGGCCCCGGTCCCGCCGCCACCGTATGGCCACGAGCCGATTCTCCCCGGGCTCCGTTTCGACAAGCCGACGGAACTGGTGCGGATCCCCGGCAGCGATCGGATGATGATCACCGAGGAGAAGGGAAGGTTGTTCTCGTTCCCGATGCGTCCGGCCCCGGGAGGGGACGGCTACGAGGATGTCGCCGCCGCCGATCTGGTCTGTGATCTGGGGTCGATCGAGGGGCTCGATCATGTCTTCGGCCTCGCCTTCCACCCCCGCTTTGCCGAAAACCGGCAGTGCTTCATCGTCTACGCCCTCCAGCCCAAGCTCGCTGAAGGGACGCGTGTTTCCCGGTTCACCGTCTCGACTTCCGATCCGCCGACGATCGATCTGGCCAGCGAAGAGCTCGTCATTGCTTGGGTGTCGGGGGGCCACAACGGCAGCAGCCTCCAGTTTGGCCCCGACGGGATGCTCTACATTTCCGCCGGCGACTCCCAAGACGCCACCCCTCCCGATGCGCTCGGTACGGGGCAGTCGATCGAGGATCTCCTCGCGTCGGTGCTGCGGATCGACGTCGATCATCGTGACGAGCCGGCCGAGGGGAACGAGTCTCCACGCTCCTATGCGATTCCCCCCGACAATCCGTTCGTCGGCGTGCCAGGAGCCCGTGGCGAGGTGTGGGCCTACGGACTGCGTAACCCCTGGCGGATGGCCTTCGACGACGCCGGGAGGCTGTGGGTCGCGGATGTCGGCTGGGAACTGTGGGAGATGATCTACCTCGTCGAGCGTGGCGGCAACTACGGCTGGAGCATCATGGAGGGGCCGCAGCCGGTGGCGGGGGATCGGCGCCGGGGGCCCGATCCGATCACGCCGCCGGTGATCTCCCATCCGCACACCGAGAGCCGTTCGATCACCGGTGGCTACGTGTCGACCACCCCCCGGCTCCCCGAACTGGCCGGAGCTTATATTTACGGCGACTACGTCACCGGGAAGGTGTGGGGGCTGCGGCACGACGGGACGCGAATCAGCTGGCAGCAGGAACTCGCCGACACGCCCCTGGCCCTGTCGACCTTCGGCCTCAGCGGCGACGGCGAAGTGCTGATGGTCGACTACGACTCCGGCTCGATCCACAGACTCGTCCGTCGCCCGCCGGTGGAGGCCAATCTCCGCTTCCCCACGCGGTTGAGCGAGACGGGATTGTTTGCCGACACCGCCGCGCAGGCCCCGGCCCCCGGTGTCGTCCCCTATTCTGTCAGCGCCGAGGCCTGGGCCGACGGCACGACCGCCGAACGCTGGCTCGCCCTCCCGGGGAAGGCGCAGCTTTCCCTGTACGAAGCGCAGAATCCCCAGCAGGGATTCATCCGGGGGAAGTTCAAGTTTCCCACCGATGGCGTCCTCGCCAAAACGATCACCCTCGAGACGGCTCCCGGCATCACCCGGCGGATCGAGACCCAGCTCCTCCATTTCAATGGTGCCGATTGGTGCGCCTACAGCTATCTCTGGAACGACGATCAGACGGACGCCGAACTCGTCGGCCCCGAGGGGGCCGCTGTGCGTCTCGAGATTGCCGATGTGGACGAGCCGGGGGTTGCTCATCGGCAGAGCTATCGGGTCGCCAGCCGCACCGAGTGCCTGATGTGCCACACCACCCGGGGAGGCTCGCTCTACGGATTCACGCCAGCGCAGCTCAATCGCCCGGTCGACCCGCGCGTGAAGATGGCAGACGTCGAGGGAGTGCCCGGCAACCAACTGCGCCTGTTTGCCGATCTCGGCCTGGTCGCTAAGCCGCTCGACGAGAGCCTCACGCCGCCGGTCGATCCTTACGACCTGACCGCCGATCTCGACCGACGGGCCCGCAGCTACCTGCAGATGAACTGTGCCCAGTGTCACCTCCGCGGCGGGGGTGGGGCCTCTGACTTCGACGTCCGTGCCGATGTCGCCCTCGACCGCACGAAGCTCGTCGGGCTGCGGCCGAGCCATGGCACGTTCGCCCTCGATGACGCGGCAGTCGTGACGGCCGGCGACCCGACGCGGTCGGTTCTCTATTACCGGATGGCGACGCTCGGCCGCGGGCGGATGCCGCACTTCGGCTCGACGGTTGTCGATACCCGGGGCCTGAAGCTGATCGGCGACTGGATCGCCGCGTTGCCAAGCGAGGCTGGCGGCGAAGGGCAGCCTGCGGCCGATGGGCTGCCGGTCGTCGCTTCGCCGACGGCGGCCCTCGGCGTTCTCCGGGCGATCGACGGAGGCTCGCTTCCGGCTGAGGTCCACGCCCGGATGGTGGCTTGGGGAACGTCCCACGGCGATCCGCAGATCCGCGATCTGTTCGAACGCTTTATCCCTGAGGAAGAGCGGCGCGAGCGGCTCGGGACGAGCATCCGGGCGGCCGATCTCCTCGCCCTCCAAGGGGATGCCGGCCGGGGGAGAAAGCTCTGGGAATCGGCGGCGGTCAGCTGCCGGAGCTGCCATCACGCCGCCACGGAGCCGACGACCGACCGGCCGGCGGTCGGCCCCGATCTGATCGGGATCGGCAAACGCCTCACCCGGGCTGAGATCCTCGAAAGCCTCCTCGAGCCCTCGCGGAAGGTCGATCCGAAGTTCGCCACCTGGTATGTGGAGACCAAGGACGGCCTCGTCCACACCGGGCTCCTTGTGGAGCGTTCCGAGCGCGAGATCGTGATCCGTGACGCTCAAGGCCGCGACGCCCGGATCGAGCGGGGGGACGTGGAGCAGCTCATCCAGCAGTCGCAGTCGCTGATGCCGGAGCAGCTTCTCCGCGACCTGTCCGCCGCGGAAGCCGCCGACCTGCTCGCCTATGTGGGGGAGCTGTGAGGCGGCAGATTCCCCCTCGCGCCTGAAGCCAACGGGGAGATTTGGGGGACTGGGGGCGGGAGGGTTTGGAACCGCTCTTTGAGCCAATTACCCTTTTGGGTTAGATTCCATGAATCCCCGGCGAGATTGTGGCGCCGGTTTTTTGGGGGGCTCACGGCAAACTCACTTGCCCGAGTGGCGGTGTTGTCTCGAGGGCGTTCTTTTGGGCCGCACGTGGGCGTCGGTCGTGTCCTCCGGCGCAGGCCGCTTGATTCGTTTTCTTTCATTTGTTCATTCACGATTCCGCGCATCTTTTGGAGAACCAAAGCCATGTCTCTCAAGTCCCCTGTTCGCCGTGGCGGCTTCACGCTCGTCGAACTCCTCGTCGTCATTGCCATCATCGGCACGCTCGTCGGCCTCCTCCTCCCGGCCGTGCAGTCGGCCCGGGAAGCGGCCCGCAAAATGAGCTGCACCAACAACGTCAAGAACCTCGTCCTCGGATTGATGAACTTCGAGTCGAGCAACAAGTGCTTCCCCCTCGGCGGCTCTTCGGTGTCGACCCGCGATCAGGCCGGCGTTCTCGCCGGCGGAACGCTCTGCCCCCCCACCAGCGGCGGAGCGTTCGAGCAGGCTTCGGGCCGCTACCGGGCCTGGTCGTTCGGCACCCCGGTCGGCGGCGTCGAGACCCAGACCGGAAGCCCGTTTTACGCGGCCGCGCCGTTCATGGAGCTCAACAACGAGTTTCAAGCCATGGCCTACTCGGCGACGATGCCGGTCTTTGCCTGCCCATCGCGAGGCGGCAGTGGTGCCGAAACGATCGGCGACGGTGCCGGCAACGATCGGATCTTCACCAACATCCCCAACTCCAACGGCACGCTCCCGACGGCTCTCGGCTTCGCTGCCAAATATCTCCTCACCGGTGGCCAGACGAAGGTCATGATCACTGACTACGCCACCAACCAGGCCGTGACACCCGATCACGGCATCTCCGGCACCCAGACCCAGTCAGGCATTGTTTCAAAGATCGCCAGGGCGGGTGACATCGACTTTAACTGGCCGCGGAACCGTGGCTATCAGCGGTATGGCACGTATGACGTCAGCCGGCCGGTCCGCTTGGCTGACCTCAGCGACGGCTCCAGCTACACGCTTCTGGTCGGCGAGATCTCGATGGACACCCGGATGTACAACTCCGGCTGCCTCTCCTACCGCGACGGGGCCTTCGCGGGCGGCGTCGAGACGACGCGGGCCTTGAGCTCTGGTGGCGTGTGTGCCACGCAGAACGTCTTTCAGGACCAGCGCTGCGACGGGATCGGCTGGACCAACTTCCGTGGCCACTGGGGCACGCCCCACCCGGGTGGGGCCACGATCGGCCTCGCCGATGGGTCGGTGACGTCGGTACAGGTCGGGACGGTGATCACGGCGCTGGTCGACATCAACGATGGCACGGTGGTGCCCGAAAACGTCCTCAGCCGCTGATCGCGACAATCAGGCCCCGGCCCCGGCAGCAGCGCCGGGGTCGGGGTTCTTTTTTTGACCCGAATCTCCCTCTGCTCCCTTTCGCACGCTTCGAAACACCTTCCTGCCCGAGGATCAATGCCATGGTTCGTGGTTTTCTGCTCGCCCTTGTCTGCCTGATGGCGGTTGGTTGTTCCGCGAACAAGGGCGAAGTGCCCGTGGCTGGCCGCCTCACCCGCGGTGGCCAGCCGTGCGAGGGCGTCGGGGTCAATCTCGTCGCCGACGACATCGCGGCCCAGTGCTTCATCGGCTCGACGAACGCGGACGGCCGATTCGAGATGTATTCCTTCAAGGGGACGAAGGGTGTCCTTCCCGGGAA
>CAJAYZ010000250.1 GCA_903949225.1 uncultured Planctomycetaceae bacterium | reverse complement strand
GTCGTCCGCGATCGGGAGCTCATCGCCGAGCTCAAGGCTTCGTTCGATCTCGTCGTCCTCGACGAGGCGCAGCGCATCAAGAACTCCGCCAGCCAGACCAGCCACGCCATCCGGGCCCTCTCGCGCCGCCGCAGCTGGGCCCTCACCGGCACCCCGGTGGAGAACTCCGCCGACGACATCGTCGGCCTGTTCGAGTTCGTCGCGCCGGGGCACCTCGACGAACGGATGTCACCGCGGGCCCTCGGCGCCGCCGCAGCCGACCATGTCCTGCGGCGGACGAAGGACAAGGTCCTCAAGGATCTCCCTCCCCGCCTCAACCGCGACGAACGGATCGAGCTCACGCCCGAACAGCGCGAGACCTACCGGCAGGCCGAGGAGGATGGAGTCCTCCGGCTGGCCGACATGGGGCGGTCGGCGACGATCCGCCATGTCTTCGAGCTCGTCCTCCGGCTCAAGCAGGTGTGCAATTTCGACACCCACTCTGGCGAGAGCGCCAAGCTCGACTGTCTCAAGGCCGATCTCGAGGAGGTGCAGGCCAGCGGCCGCAAGGCGCTCGTCTTCAGCCAGTGGGTCGAGACGCTCGGTAAGCTCGAGAAGGAACTCACGCCCTTCGGGGCGCTGCAATACCACGGCGGGATGTCGACGGCCGCCCGCGACGAGGCGATCCAGCGGTTCAAGAACGACCGCCGCCACTCCGTCCTCCTCCTCTCCTACGGCGCCGGCGCCGTCGGGCTCAACCTCCAGTTCTCGCAGTACGTCTTCCTCTTCGACCGGTGGTGGAATCCGGCCGTCGAGGATCAGGCCGTGAACCGTGCCCACCGGATCGGCGCTGCCGGAGCCGTCACGGTCACCCGGTACCTCGCCGCTGACACGATCGAGGAGCGGATCGACGAGGTGCTGCGGAAGAAGCGCGACCTCTCCGAGCTGATTCTCTCGCAGTCGGAGCCGTCCGAAGCAGGGAGCACAGGGCTGACGGTCGACGAGCTCTTCGCGCTCTTCAGGCTCCCGCCGCCGTCCCGATCCGCGGCGGCCGCCTGACGACGGCACGCCGTGGATGGGATCAATCGCTGGCGATCAGCTCCCGTAGGCGGCAAATCCGGCCGCCTGAGACGGCCGGAGCGTGGTCTGTGCCGTCGACATCACCGGTGCCTGCCCCGGCCGGACGATGACGAACTGTCGCGTCCCGGTGGCGGGCCGACTCGGCGTCACCGTTTGCTGGGTCGTCGCCGTCGGGGTGGTCGTCGTCGAACCAGCGGCCGACGGCGAACCGGACACGGTCGTCGTCGAGCTGCCGGCGAAGTTCATCCCTGCCGAGAGGGGAAAATCGACAAGCCGCGTCGACAGCCCGTTGGAGGTCGTCAGCCCCGCGGCGGCGGTGGTGGGCTTTGGCAGGGCAAAAGGATCGGCCTTGGCGTAGTTGACGGAATACCCGAGATCCTGAAGCGCCCCGAGCGTGACTCGGCTCAGCGGCATGGTGGAGGAGAGGTAGCCCGTCATGAGTTCGTTGCCGAACACGGCCTCGCTCCAGTGAGCAGCCCTCGTGCCCCCGCCGCCGCCCGATTCCAGGGGCACGCCAACGGCGCCGGGAACGAGCTTCCGGTACTCCGCCAGGGCGTACCTCCCGACATAGATCGGACTGTCGGTGGTGAGATTCTTGACGAGGCCGAGCGGCTTGAACGACGAGCGGATGTATTCGAGCGTCCAGAACGGTCCGACACCGAGGGCATGGCCAAGCTCGTGGACCATGATGTCCTTGATCTGCTCGTTGTCGCGGTCGGCAATATCGACGACGGCCGTGCCGCCGTACGACGTGTTGCTCGACCCGCGCTTCTGGATGAGTTGCTGGCCGTTGCTGTACGTCCGCGTCGGGCCAGCGTACGCCAGGGCGTTATAGAGTCCGTCAACCGCCTCTTCCCTGACAACGAGCTTGAAGTCGTCGATGTACTCGCCATCGATGACCACGGCTGGGAGGTCACCGGTGATGACGTTCTGCCACTTGTCGGCGGCCTCGCGGGCGGCCACCTTCGTCTTGTCAGAGACGTTCCCGGAGAAGCTGATGTCGATCTGAAATCCGGCGGCCTCTTTGACGATGTTGGTGACCGCCGTCTTCTGGACGATCTTGCCGCTCGAGGCCGAGGTGATGTCGAGGGCGAAGGTGGCCGGCTTGGCGGATTTGGCAGCGGCCGCCGGCAGCGGGAGCGTGGCGATGTTGATGACCTTGGACGACTCCCCCTCCACGAAGTGTGCTGTGGCGGTCGTCCACTGGAAGTCGCGATTGGCGATCGCACCGATAGCGCGCGTCGTGTACTTGACTTCGAGGGTCTCTCCCGCCGCGACAGGACGGTCGAGGCGAATCCAGAAATCGGCGTCGCTGGTGCGCGAGACCTGCGTCGGCGCCGTCACCGAGATCAGCGGCAGGCCGTCACCGGCCATGAGCTGACGCGATTCCAGTTTCTCGATCCCAGGGACGGCCGACGTCGTCCGATTCCGTCGACTCTTCGGGGTGGGCTTCCGGTACATGGGGATCACCTGTCGGTACTGGGGCTTGGGATGGGGGGCGTCTTGTGAATCTAGTGAACTTTCACCACGGATGCCGTTACGGGGTTCGGCGGGCCGAGGTTCGATCAAGCGCGGGGGAAAAGGCCCCAAAATGGCCCATCGACACCGACACCCCCTAAAAATGAGGGCGAGACGGTCTGGAGGGATTGTCGCGGTGACGACGCCCCCTTCGATCGCGAGTCCAAAGCCCATCCCCTTCGACGACGTGGAGAATACATTGGGACTCCGTTCACCGCCAGCTTTTTGGCGTCGATCCCCACTGCCCGCTGGGTCCTTCCCGATGACCTGCCGCTACGACTACGACGTGATCGTCATCGGCGCCGGCCATGCCGGGGTCGAGGCGGCCTGTGCCGCGGCCCGGTTGGGGGCCAGGACGGCCCTGCTCACGGGCAACCTCGACACCGTCGGCCAGATGAGCTGCAACCCGGCCATCGGCGGCGTCGGCAAGGGGCAACTCGTGCGCGAGGTCGACGCCCTGGGGGGGCTCATGGGGCGGGCTATCGACGCCACTGGGATCCACTTCCGTGTCCTCAACCGCTCCAAGGGGCCGGCGATGCACGGCCCCCGGGCCCAGGCCGACAAGCGGCAGTATCAGTTCGAGGTGAAGCGGCTGGTGGAGGAGATGGCGGGGCTCGATCTCCGCCAGGAGCTCGTCGACGGCCTCCTCCTCGAGCCACTCCCGGCCGCCGGGGAGACGAGCCCCCCGATGCGGGCCGTCGGCGTCCG
Organism: uncultured Planctomycetaceae bacterium; assembly: GCA_903949225.1. Classification (GTDB taxonomy): domain Bacteria; phylum Planctomycetota; class Planctomycetia; order Pirellulales; family UBA1268; genus QWOP01. The sequence continues at coordinate 3,856 of CAJAYZ010000250.1, read as the reverse complement.
TGTCGTAGGCGGGGCCGAATACCGGGCCGAGTCGGTCGTGCTCACCACCGGGACCTTCCTCCAGGCGGTCATGCACACCGGCGAGGCCCAGACCCCGGGGGGAAGGGCAGGGGAGGGGACGACGTCGGGGGTCAGCCGCAGCCTGGCCGAGGCCGGCATCCGTCTCGAACGCTTCAAGACCGGCACCCCCTGCCGGCTCTCCGCCCGATCGATCGACACCTCCCGCCTCGAATGCCAGCCGGGCGACCCCGATCCGCAGGCGTTCTCCTTCCTCAGTGAATCCCTCCCCGGCGACCAGATCGACTGCTGGATCACCCGGACGAATCCCGCCGTCCACGCCCTGATCCGTGAAAACCTCCACCGGGCGCCGATGTACAGCGGCCAGATCGAGTCGCGCGGGCCCCGCTACTGCCCGAGCATCGAGGACAAGGTGGTGCGGTTCGCCGACCGCGATTCCCATCAGCTGTTCCTCGAGCCGGAGGGGCGGCGGACAACAGAGGTGTATGTCAACGGGATCTCGACGAGCCTCCCGCGCGACGTGCAGGACGCGATGATCCGCCTCGTGCCAGGGCTCGAGAATGCCCGGATCATGCGTTACGGCTACGCCGTCGAATACGACTACGCCCCCCCCGATCAGCTCACTGCGTCGCTCTCGAGCAAGCGGGTCGCCGGCCTCTTTCTCGCCGGGCAGATCAACGGCACGACCGGCTACGAGGAAGCGGCCGCGCAAGGCGTCGTGGCCGGAGCCAACGCCGCCCTCGCCGCGGCGGGCCGCGACCCTTTCATCCCCGACCGGGAAGAGAGCTACGTCGGCGTGCTCGTCGACGACCTCGTCACCCGCGGGGTCGACGAGCCCTACCGGATGTTCACCAGCCGGGCCGAGCACCGCCTCGCCCTCCGGCATGACAACGCCGATCGTCGCCTCACGCCGGTGGCGGCCCGCCTCGGGCTCGCCGAGCCGGACCGCGTCGCACGGCTGACCGGAAAACTCGCCGCGATCGAGGCGACCCTGGCGACCCTCGGCACGACGCGACTCGGTGGTATGTCACTTCTCGACTTGCTCCGCCGCCCCGACTTTTCCTGGACCGACGCCGTGGCGGCCTGTCCGTCCTTGGCTGCGGTGCCGGCGGAGGTGGCGGGCCAAGTGGCCTGCGACATCCGCTACGAGGGCTATCTCGGCCGGGAGCGGCAGCGGATTGCCAAGCGTCGGGCCGAGGGAGACAGGCCGATCCCGGAGGGGCTCGACTGGGCCGCCATCCGCCATCTCCGCGCCGAGGCTCGGGAGCAACTCGCCCGGATCCAGCCCCGTTCGCTCGCGCAAGCAGGACGGGTGAGCGGGATCACCCCCGCCGACCTCGCCCTGGTCCTCGTCCACATCCAGGGGCGCGGCCGGCGGAGAGACGCAGGCGACCAGGCCTGACACCCATTGGCCGCACACCCATGCCGGAAACGCCACTGATGCGCATCGTCCACATCACCGCCGGGGCAGGGGGGAGGATCTGCGGATCGTGCCTCCACGACAACGCGCTGGTCCGCGCGCTCCGCCGGCGTGGCCGCGACGCAATCCTCCTGCCGGCCTACGTTCCCACCACCACTGACGAGGAAGACGTTGCCGAGCAGCGCGTCGTGATGGGGGGGGTGAACATCTGGCTGCAGGAGTTCATCCCCTTCTTCCGCCACACCCCCTGGTTTCTCGACCGGCTCCTCGACGGTCGCAGCCTGCTGACCTGGCTTTCGGGGCGAACCTCGCAAACCAAGCCGGAGGATCTCGGCGCGATCACCGTTTCGGCGCTGGAAGGGGAGGCCGGACACCAGCGCAAGGAGGTTGAGAAGCTCGCCTGTCTCCTCCGCGACGAGTTCGAGCCCGATGTTGTCCATCTCTCCAACATTCTCCTCCTCGGCCTCGCCCGACCGATCCGCGCGGCCACCGGCGCCCGGATCGTCTGCAGCCTCTCCGGCGAGGACATCTTCATCGGCCAGTTGCCCCCCGCCCACCGCGACCGGGTCCTCGCGCTGATCCGCCAGCGGGCCGGCGATGTCGACCGCTTCGTCGCCTTGAACCGAGCGTTCGCCGATCAGATGGCCCCGGTCCTCGGCGTCGAGGGCGCGGCGATCGCCGTCGTGCCACATGGCGTCGATCCGAAGGGCTATCCAGACCTGCCACCCGATCTCGCCGCGCGGCGTCGAAGCCGCGGCGGCAGCCTCCGCATCGGCTCCCTGGCCCGGGCCTGTCCGGAGAAGGGACTCGACGTCCTCATCCGTGCCGTGGCACTGCTCGCCGCGACGCACGACGTGCGTCTCGTCGCGGCCGGAGCCGAGATCGAGGCGGAGCGCCCCTACCTCGATCGCTGCAAGCGACTCGCCGCCGAGCTCGGCCTCGCCGACCGCTTCGAATGGCGCGGGCAGGTCGATCGGGCCGGAAAGCTCGCCCTGCTCTCCGAGGTCGACCTGTTTGCGATGCCGACGACGCACCCCGAGGCGAAGGGGATTCCGGTCCTCGAAGCCTTCACCGCCGGCCTCCCGGTCGTTGCCTCCGATCACGGGGCGTTCCCGGAGTATCTCGGCCGCGATCCGGCCACCAGGCTGGGGCTGCTCTGCACGCCGGGCGACCCGGCCGCCTTCCACGCGGCGCTGCTCATGCTCGCCGACGATCCGGGATTGCTTGAGCGAATGGGACGCAACGCCTTCGCCGCAGCCCGGGAGCGTTTCACCCCCGACGCGATGGCCGCGGGCCACGAGCAGCTCTACGCCGCCACGCGGCCGCGATGACCGACGCCGGTCGGTGCCACCGCCGCGTCACTTCCACTGCCACAGGTCGCCTTCGGCCAGAACGCTCCGCGGGGCGTCGCTCTCGAGCCATCCTTGAGCCACCGCGTCGCCGCGGAGGAAGGCGTCGAAGAAGGCCGTGGAGAGGGCGAGGACGACGCGGTGGTGATTCGGGTCGCGGGGGCGTTTGCTCCCTGGCAGGACGCGGTCGCCGAAGGCCTGATGCTCCCCTTGAAAGAGGACGAGCTCGTATTTTCCCCCCGGCGGTAGGGCCGAAAACACCTCCCGGCGCGACTGCGGCGTGGCATTCCCGACCGGGGAATCGTCCTCCGTGCCCGTCATGATCATCCACGGGATCGCGATGCTGCCGAAGGCGCTTTGGCCATCGCCGATCCGAGGCAGCGACGGGCTCATGAGGAGCGCCGCGCCGATCCGCCGATCGGTGAATGGCGTCCGTCGGTCAGCCGTCCGTTGCCCGGTCACCCCCTGAGCCGTGACGGCGCCGAAGGAGTGGCCGGCGATGCCAACCCGGGCCGGATCGAGCCGGCCCTCGAGGGGCCCGCCCGCCTCACCGTTCCACGCTTCGAGCCGATCGAGGACGGCCGAAACGTCGCGATAGCGATCGAGCGTCGTGGAGAGATTGATCGCCTTCCGCAGCGCCGGGAGGCGCTCCGGGAAAGGGAGATCGCGCCACACCGCCTCATCGCTGCCGGCATGCTGGAGGAAGACGACGCAAAAGCCCCGCGCCGACCAGTGGCGGCCGAGGTAGGCATTGCCGTCACGGGCCCCGCCAAGACCGTGGCTGAAGAGGATCACCGGCGCCGGTCGGTCGTGGCCGGGGAGCCAGACGCGGACGGGAATCGTGCGTTCACGCCCCTCGTCAACCACATCGAGATCGAGCGGCGCCGGAAGGGCAGGGGAGAATTCGATCGCGAGGGGGTCGTAGGCCGGATCAGCCGCGTGCGCCATCGTCACCACTCCCAACAAGCAAGCGATCGGGATGAGGAACCGAAGCACCAGCATGGCAGGTCCTCACGCGTGATCACCGCCATCGTCCGGGCCATCACCCTTGCCGGCGAGCTCGTCTCCG
>CAJAYZ010000249.1 GCA_903949225.1 uncultured Planctomycetaceae bacterium | reverse complement strand
GTGGGGGTAGGGCCCAGCGAAGATGGGAGCGAAAGGGTGCCGCTTGCCGAAGGGCCGCTCGCTCCGGCGACCAGAGGGGCCATCATCGGCGATGGGGGGGCGATTGACGTGGAGCGCGCGGGGCTCGTGGAGGCAAGGATGATTCCAGGCGGCCCGGAGAGGCCGGCCACGAGCCCGGGGAGGACCGGCCCGGCGCCGCCACACTCTGTCAGCGGCAAGCCGGCGAGCATCGCCCTCGGCTCGAGTTGCTCAAGCGCGGACGTGTGGACGTGTGGACGTGTGGACGTGTGGACCGAGTCAGGAATCGCATGGCTTGCTCCTGCGGAAGCCTCTCGGAGGAGACTCTCCCCCCCGTCCTGGGGTTCACCGTAAGAGAGCCCAGGTAGCTCGTCAAGGAATCGGTACGGAAAAAGAAACGTCGCCCCCGGCGTAGGGCGGGGCGGAATCGACTCGTCGCCCGTTCGGGGCACGCCGCGATCGGTCGGGGGCGTTCTTCCCGGCGCAATCGTTCCGCCCGGGACGTCGATCCAGCTGGCAAACAAGGCCGGGACGGTTTTTCTTGGACCCGGCCCGTGCCCGAACTAGGCTTGGAGGCTTGCGGTCCGGTTCCCCCTCGGTTGACCGGGCCAGCCCGTTCCCTAGCCCAGCCCCGTCCCTGCCCCGGAGCCTTCCCTCCGTGAACATGCTCACTCCGTCGGTGATCCTCGGCATCGGCCTCATTGCCGTCCTCGCCGGCTTGGTCATGCTCATGCTCGTCGCCAACTACGGCCAGCTCTGGTTTCAGGCCTATTGGTCGAAGGCGCCGGTGACGTTCCTCGAACTCCTCGGGATGAGCCTGCGGAAGGTGAACGCGCGGACGATCGTCCAAGCGAAGATCATGGCCACCCAGGCAGGGCTCGGCCGGGAAATCACCGCCCGCAAACTCGAGGCCCATTACCTCGCCGGCGGCGACGTGCCGCGCGTCATCCGGGCGCTGATCGCCGCGCAGCGGGCCGACATCGATCTCGACTTCGACCGGGCCTGCGCCATCGATCTGGCCGGCCGCGATGTCCTCGACGCCGTCCAGACGAGCGTCAATCCGAAGGTCATCGACTGCCCTGATCGTGTGAGTGGCAAATCAACGCTCTCGGCCGTCGCCAGAAACGGCGTCGAACTGAAGATCCGGGCCCGCGTCACCGTCCGCACGAACATCTCGCAACTCATCGGCGGAGCCACCGAAGAGACGATCATCGCCCGGGTCGGCGAAGGGATCATCACGTCGATCGGCTCGGCCGAGAGCCACTTCGACGTCATGGAGCACCCCGATACGATCTCCAAGGCTGTGCTCCAGCGCGGCCTCGACGCCCAGACGGCCTTCCAGATCGTCTCGATCGACATCGCCGACATCGAAGTCGGCGAGAACATCGGCGCCCGCCTCCAGGCCGATCAGGCCGAGGCCGACACCCGCGTCGCCCGAGCCAAGGCGGAGGAGCGGCGCAGCATCGCCATCGCCCGCGAGCAGGAGATGAAGGCCTCCACCGCGGAGAACCGGGCCCGAGTGCTCCAGTCGGAGGCCCTCGTCCCGAAGGCGATGGGGGAGGCCTTCCGGGCCGGTAGGCTCGAATCAGTCGGGCCGCGGAGCGGCATTCCTGCGCCGACCTGACCACCAGGGTCGGAAACAGGCTTCATCGGCCCCGCGGCATCCTCCCCAGACATCCCGGTCGCCCCCCCCGCGTCTCCCCCCGTTTGCCACCCCGGGGTCAGAGGCCGCCGTTGGGGATGTCGTCCGAAACGACAGGGGGATTCATTGGAACTTTGCCGGCGGATCGGCCGATGACTCCCTCCGTGGACGCTTGTGTGCGCCGGTTCGCCGGCTGCCTCCTCCGGTGGAACCGGTGTGCGTCCGCTTTCAAGCCACTCCGAACCCAAGCACGGGAGCTTCGACATGGCCATGCGGAAACTGCGCGTTTACACCGGACCCGACCTCGAATCGACGAGCCGGTCGATCGTTCAGGAGTCCCAGCGGGCCGAGACGGTGCGGGTCACCCTCGGTGAAGTCCTCCCGCTCCTCGCCGACGCCGTGGCGAGCGACCGGACGTGGCTCTCCGACTTCGCCGACGACGACATCACGATCACTTCTGATCTGTTCGACGTCCTCCAGGCCTACCGGCACTTCCGCCGCCCGAGCGCCTGACATCCCCTGACCCCGGCTCCACCGCCTCGGTGGTAGACTCGTTCCCTGATCCGCGGGGGGGGCGGTTCGCATCCGGGGCCGGCATGGCTCCACCCTCCCGTTGCCAGCGCACCTGAGAGGGATGATCCATGGACGTGACACGCCGCGATTTCGTCGAAACAGCCTTCGCGATGGCCGCGGTAGCGCTCGCCGCCGCCCCGCAGGCGGCCCGGGCCGCCGAACCGGCTGCTCCGCAGGCCGGGCCGAATGACCGGCTCCGCGTCGCCGTCATCGGCGCCAATGGCCGCGGTGGTGAGCACATCGGGCAGTGGGCCGGCATGTCGGATGCCGAACTGGCTGTGATCTGCGACTGCGATCCCGGCGTCGCTGGCCGCTACGAGGAGAAGTTCAAGGACGCGGCCCGCAAGCCGGAGTACGTCCAGGACATCCGCCGCGTCCTCGACCGCAAGGACATCGACGTCGTCTCGATCGCCACGCCCAACCACTGGCACGCCCTCATGAGCATCTGGGCGATGCAGGCCGGAAAGGACGTCTACGTCGAAAAGCCGTGCAGTCACACCGTCGAGGAAGGGCGCGTGATGACGCAGTGGGCCCGCAAGCTCGGGCGGATGTGCCAGATGGGCGCTCAGAGCCGCGGCATGACCGGGATGCGAGACACGATCGACTTCGTGAAGAGCGGAAAGATCGGCCCAGTGAAGGTGGCCCACGCGCTGTGCTACAAGCGGCGGCCGAGCATCGGGCTGGTCGACACGCCGGCTCCGGTTCCCCCTGGGCTCGACTTCGATCTCTGGGCCGGGCCCGCTCCCGACATCGTGCCCCACCGCCAGCGCCTCCACTACGACTGGCACTGGAACCGCCTCACCGGCAACGGCGATCTCGGCAACCAAAATCCTCACGAGCTCGACAAGGCCCGCTGGGGCCTCGGCAAGCAGGAGTTCCCTAAGCGCGTCGTCAGCCTCGGTGGCCGGCTCGGCTACGTCGACAACGGCGATGTCGCCAACAGCCAGGTGACGATCTTCCAGTGGGACGACGCGCTCCTCATCTCGGACGTCCGCGGGCTGGAGATGAAGACCCCGGTGACGCACGGCACGGCGGCCGGCCCGCTCGGTGTCGGCAACATCTGGTGGGGCACCGACGGCTACGTCGTGTCGACGAATTACCAATCGGGCGCCGCCTTCGACTACTCCGGAGCGCCACTCGGCACTTGGTCGGGCGGCTCGAGCCGCGACCATTTCGCCAACCTCGTGAAGGCGATCCGCAGCCGGAAGCACGAAGACCTCTACCTCGACGTCGAGGACGGCCACCTCTCCAGTGCCCTGGCCCATCTCGGCAACGTGTCGTGGCACCTCGGCGAGAAGGTCCCCTTCGGGGCCCGGCCGACGATCGCCGCCAATGACCACCGCGTCATCCTCACCCTCGACAGCTTCGAGGACCACCTCCGCGACAACGCCGTCGACCTCGCCGTCACGCCGCTCCACCTCGGCCGCGAACTCTCGATCGATCCGAAGACGGAGAAGTCGTCCGACGAGGCCGCCAACCGGCTGTTCACGAAGGACTACCGCAAGGGCTACGAACTGCCGCGGGTGTGAGCCCGGGGGGGCGGAGCGTCAGGCCCCGCCGAGGAGCTTCCGGGCGACACAAGCTCGGGCAGCCGCGCTGGCATGACGCTCGAAGAGCAGCTTCTCGGCCGCTCCCTGCAACTCGAGCCTCCGGGCCCGCGACCCGAGAAGCTGGCAGACAGCTTCCGCGAACGCATCGGGGGTGTCGGCGATCAGGGCCCCGCCATGTTCCGCGGGTGTGCCCCGGCTGGCGAGCGACGTGGAGACGACCGGAAGGCCGTGCCACATCATGTCGAGCACCTTCACCTTCACCCCGGTGCCGAGGCGGATCGGCGCGATGCCGAGCGTCGCGCTCCCGAGTGCCTGCGCGAAATCCCCCTGGGGAATGCGCCCCGCCCAGTCGACATTCGGGCTGCCAAGGCCCGCCCGATTCCCCCCCCCGAACACCCGCACGCGGGCGGAGGGGTAACGCTTCAGCACTGCGGGGAAGATGTCGGCGAGAAACCACGCAAGCGCGTCGCGATTGGGGCCGTAATCGACCGATCCGAGGAAGGCGATTGAGTCACCCTCGAGTACGGGGAGCGTCGACGGCAGGTCAGGAAGCGGAACGTCGAGACTCTCAATCCGCTCGATCCCGAGGGTCTCGTAGGCCTGTCGATCGAAGGGCGTGAGCGTGAGCACCGAATCGAACCGTGGTCCGACGCGCTTCACGAAGGCCCGCATCTGGGCAGCGCGGTGGCGGAGCCACGCCCGCCTGGGGAGCGAGGGCTCCTGACGAGCCTCGAGGTCGAGCGTGAGATGATCGGCATCGTGGAGGATGAGGCTCGTCTGCGACTCGAGCCCCTCGAGGAGCGGGGCGACGGTGTAATACTCGGCGATGATCCGCCGGTATCGCCGCGACGACAGAATGCGTTCGAGCATCGCCCGGGCCCGGCGGCCCGATTCATAAAACACCGACCGCGGTGTCGAGGTGAGCTCGCTTCGGAGCGTGTAGGAGAGCCGGCACGCGATCCGCCGCGCGAGCCCTCCGGCGTTGTCGGTATCGGCCACGAAGACGCTGCGGAACGGGCAGGATGGGTCGGCGGCCTGGGCCTCCTCCCGTGACGTCATCCGCAGGCAGAGCAGGTCGATGGCGTGGTCATCCTGGAGGCAGGAGACGAGCCCCGTGGAGACGAGGCTGCTCCCATCCTGAACCACCCCCGGCATGCGGGATTTGATCCACAGGATGTCGTTGCTCACGGCCACCTCGAACTCGCCCGACGAATCGGTCAGCACCCTCGCAGACGGCTCGTCAGCCAGGCCCGGGCCCGCTCCGCCCGCGCCGGCCCGACAATCCGCGTCGCCACGCGCAGCGGCCACTTCGCCGGATACTTCGTCCCGGGCGAGAGGCTTCGTGCAAACGAAGAGGCGCTGACCGCGTCATCGTCATGACCGCAACTGATAAGAATTCTAGCACACACCATCATTACCGTCGCGATCGCACCCCTCCGCCCGGCGGTCTCTTCAGCGGGTAGGTGCCGGAAGGCTTGGAGTGTCGTCACGCTACCACACACGCTCAGCCATCGACCGGCCGGGCCGGCGTGGGGAGCGACCGCTGCCAGAACTCGAGGTCGAGCCAGCGGCCAAACTTGAAGCCGGCTCCACGGATGGTGCCGGCATGCTCGAACCCGAGCGCCCGATGGAGCGCGAGGCTCGCCGTGTTCGTGGCATCGATGGCCCCCACCAGAAGGTGGATCTCGTGGCGGATCGCCTCCGCAACGATCGCCCCGAGGAGCCGCCGGCCGATCCCTTCCCCGCGGCTGTCGGCCGCGACGTAGACCGAGTGCTCGACGGAATACTTGAAGGCCGGGAAGGGCCGGAACGGCCCCCAGCTGGCGAAGCCGGCGAGCGTGCCGTCGGCCCGTTCGACGCCGAGGACGGGATAGCCCGCTTGCTGCTTGGCCCGCCACCAGGCATGAATCGTCTCGGCACTTCGCGGCTCATATTCGTAGAGCGCCGTCGTGTGGAGAATCGCGTCGTTGTAGATCGCGCGGATAGCCCCGAGGTGGTCCTCGCGGCAGCTGATCACCGGGCCCGCACTCATGCCGGCTTCCCCTTCGGCTCCGCCTTCGTCAACAGCGACACGACGATGAGGACGATGAATCCCAGCGGGATCGTCACGAGGCCAGGCTGGCTGAAGGGGACCGGCGAGGCGTCACGCGACAGGCCATAGACCTTCTCGAAGGTGTCGGCGGAGAGGAGGATCCAGGTCAGGCTCGCGAGCATCCCCACCGTCACCGCGGAGATGATTCCTTCCTTCGTCGTCCGTGGCCAGAAGAGGAGCATGACGAGCGCCGGGAGGTTCGCCGAGGCGGCAATGTTGAACGCCCAACCGACGAGGAAGCTGACATTGAAACTGCGGAACAGGATCCCCAACGCCATCGCCACGATTCCCAGGCCAACCGCGGCGATCTTCCCGCAGCGGACCTTCTCGGCATCGTCCATCGGGATGCCGAGGACGTTCTCGACAAGATCATGGGCCACCGCCCCGCTGCCGGCCATGATCAACCCGCTCACCGTGCCCAACACCGTCGTGAAGGCGATCGCCGAGATCACGGCGAAGAGCGTCTCGCTGAAGCTCTTCGCCAGCAGTGGCGCTGCCATGTTCGTGCTCGTCGGGTCGAGGGCACCGCTCGTCATGGCCCCCAGGCCGAGGAACAGCGTGAGGACGTAGAAGGCGCCGATCGCCGCGATCCCCACCACGGTGCTCTTCCGGGCGGCGGCGGCATCCTTGACGGTGTAGTAGCGGATGAGGATGTGGGGGAGCGAGGCGGTGCCACAGAAGAGGGCGAGCATGAGGCTCGCGAAGTCGAGCTTGTCGGCGAGCTTGCCCGTCGTGAGCCCCTTGAAGTAGCCCCCCGGCTTGAGGAGATCGGTGCCGGCCCTCTCCGTTGGCGTGTAGACGGTGTGCGTGCCGGAGGCGTCGGTCGACTTCTTCCCGCTCCAGGTGACGATCCGGGAATCCTCGAGGACGGAGAGGTATTCAAGCGGCCCGAGGGGCCCGGTCGTGGTCGCGTCGCCATAGCGCGCCGGGAGGGCGGCGAGCGTGCCGACCGGGCGGAGATCGTGGTCGCGGGTCTGCGGCTCACCGTCGACGAGGACACGGCCTTCGGGAGTGACAGAGCGCGTCTGCGGCTCGAGGCTCCCGGTGTTCACCGTCAGGCCACGGGCGAGGATCATCGACGTCAGCACGCCACAAAAAAAAACGAGGAGCGATCCCTTGATGAACTGCACCCACGTCGTCGACACCATCCCCGCGGTCACGACGATCAGCGTCACCGCGATGCCGACGAGGATCACCCCGACCGCATGGGGAAGGCCCAGCAGCGGCACGATCAAGTCGCCGGCGCCCACCATCTGCGGAATGAGATAGAAGATGCTCACGACCAGCGTCGAGATCGCCACCGACAGCTTGATGCCGCGGCTGTTGTATTTCGCGTCGAGGGCATCGGCGAAGGTGAACTTCCCCAGCGACTTGATCGGCTCGGCAATCACGAACAACGCGACGATCCAGCCGGCCAGGAATCCGATCGAGTAGAGGAAGCCGTCAAAGCCATGGAAGGCGATCATCCCACAGATGCCGAGGAAGCTCGCCGCCGACAGGTAATCGCCGGCGAAGGCGATCCCGTTGATGAACCAGTGAATCTCGCCGTGGGCGGCGTAGTAGCCCTTGGCCGACTGCCCCTTCCTCCCCAGCCAGAACGACAGGCCGACGACGGCAAGGACGAAACTCGCGAAGATCGAGATCGCGACAGGAGATGATTCGTAGAGCATCGGAGGTCTCGGGAACGGGCGGCAGGCGTCGGGACGGATCGGTCGGGGCGGGGATCAGCGGCGCTCGCCCCCCGGGGATTCGACCATCCTGCAGGCCACCATGTAGACCACCGAAAGGAGGAGCGCCGCGGCAATCAGGCCGAGCCCGGAGGCGATCGCAAGATTCACCCCACCGAACGGGCGGTTGGAGAGGATGTCGGGGCGGAAAAGCACCAAGGCGATGAACCCGAAGTAGAGGATCACGTAGATCCAAAACAGCCCGAAGCCGATCCTTGCCGCCCGCCCGGGCCCATTGATTCCCGGTTCACGATGCTCTGCCACATTCCACCCCATGGATGCCGCGGCGGACTGCCGGCGACCGCGCGAGTATACCCCGCAGCCGGGCTCAGGGTTTTGCCGCCGGGGTGGCGGCGTCGGCGAAGGGGAGGGGCCACTGCGGATCGGGGCGATGCTCCCGGTCAAGGAGCCGTTCCATCCTCGCGACGACGTCGGGCCGCGCCGCGGCGACATCGTGCGCCTCCTCGGGATCGGCGACGAGGTCGTAGAGCTCCGTCGGCGCCGCCAGATTAGCCATCTCCCTGCCGAGGCCGCGCCGCACCACCTTCCAACACCCCTCTGGCGAGACCTCGAGCGCCGTCTGCCAGAGTCGCTCGGTGAGCTCGCGATAGAGCGTGCGGGTGGGGGGAAGCGGTGCTTCACCGAGCAGTGCGGCGGCGAGGCTCCGGCCGTCGAGCGGCGCGGGGCGCGGCGCGTCGGGCACCGCGAGATCGAGGAGCGTCGGCAGCCAGTCTTCGCAGCCGGTCGGGGTGTCGATCGAGGCGCCGGCCGCGATCCTCCCCGGCCAGACGACGACCGCCGGAACGCGCAGTCCCCCTTCGTAGGGCGAGCCCTTCCAGTCGCGTAAAGGCCCGTTGCTCTTCATTCGATCCGTAACAACGCCGCCGGCGCCGGGGAAGGTAGCGCCGTTGTCGCTCGAAAAAACGAAGATCGTGTCGTCGGTAAGTCCGAGTTCGTCGAGCGTCGCGACGATCCTCCCCACCTCCCGGTCCATCCGCGTCACCATCGCGGCGAGCGTGGCCGCTGGCTCGGCACAGGGGACGTAGCCCTTCCCACCGAGATACGGCGTCTCGGCGCCAAAGAAGTGGCGATGGCGCTCGAGCGATGGCTCGTCGGCAGGCACCTGAAGGGCGAGATGGGGAAGCGTCGTCGGCAGGTAGAGGAAGAACGGCCGATCGGCATGCGACCGGAGGAAATGGACCGCCTCGTCACCGATCCGGTCGGCGGAGTAGGTCGTGCCTCGGAAGCGAGCGAAGTCGGCGGCCGTCGGGGCGGGATCGGCGGGGAGCGTCGCCGTCACCGGAACAGGGGGATTGTCGAGCGGCACCTTCGCGCGGTTGTCCCAGAGAGAGGTGGGATAGAACGAGTGCGCGTGGCGCTGGCAGTTGTAGCCAAAGAAGCGATCGAACCCCGTGGCGACCGGATCGGACGGGCTCCCCGGCGCCCCGAGCCCCCACTTTCCGAAGCCACCGGTGGCGTAGCCGGCAGCGTGGAGGATCGACGGCAGGGTGACGGTCCCCTCCGGCATCGGCCGCTGCCCCTCCGGTTGCACCTCGCTGTTGCTGCGAATCGGGGCATGGCCGGGATGAAGCCCCGTCATGAGGACGCACCGGCTCGGCGCGCAGACGGCGCTGCCGGCCCAGTGACGGGTGAGCCTCGTGCCGCGGGCGAGCAATTTGTCGATGTTCGGCGTCAGGGCATGGGGCGAACCCAGGGCGGCCACGTCTCCCGTGCCGAGATCGTCGGCGAGAAAGAAGACGATGTTCGGGGGGCGAGCGGGCCGCGCGGCCGCCTGGGGCAGCGAGACGGAGGGAGCGAGTGGATCGTCGGCCTCGTGCATCAAGCCCGCCATCCGCGTGCGGAGCTCCGCAAGCCTCACGGCATGGGCGGCCTCCGCGGAGAGATCGTGGATCTCGTCGGGATCGTTCCGCAGATCGAACAGTTGCTCGCGGCCGATCTCCGGATAGCGGATCAGCTTCCAGTCGGGGGTGACCAGGGCCCGCTGGAGATAGCGGTAGGCGAGGAGGAGATCCTCGCGGATTGCCGGTTGCTCCCCGCGGAGGACCGGGATGAGACTCACCGCCTCGCTCCCCGCCGGTGCGGGCACGCCTGCAAGGCCCCCCACGGTCGCGACGAGATCCTGGAGATGGCACAGCGCCCCCTCACGTCGCCCCACTGGCACTCCGGGGCCGGCAAGGATCGCCGGGGCACGCATCGAGTGTTCGTAGAGATTCTGTTTGCCGAGGAGGCCGTGGCTGCCGAGTGCCAGGCCATGATCGCTCACGAACAGGATCAGCGTGTCGTCGAGCCGGCCATGCGCCCGGAGCGTCTCCACGATCCTTCCCACCTCGGCATCGAGCGACTCGACGCAGGCATAGGCATCGGCAAGCTCGTGCGACACGCCTTCGCGGGTGAGCGGCCTGGGGAGGAGCACCTCGTCGCGGACGGACAATTCGCCGTTGTCGAAGGGATGTTCGGGGAGCCAGTTTGCTGGCGGCGGCGGCTCATGCCCCCGGTATCGGGCCCGGAACTCCTCCGGCGCCTGACGCGGATCGTGCGGCACCGTGAACGACACCCAGGCAAAGAACGGCGTGTCGCCGATCCCGGCGAGAAACTCCACCGCCGCGTCGCCGAACAGCCGCGCGGAATGGACCCCGGGAGCCACGGCCTTCTCCGTGATTCCCCCGCCATCCCCACCGGTGGGAAATGACGCCACAGGGACGTTCCACTGGTCGGTCATACCCCCGAAGAACACGTTCCGCCCCGCGTCGAAGCAGCGCACCGCGGAGGCCTCGCCGTTGTGCCATTTGCCGGTGAGGAAGGTCCGCCATCCGGCGCGTCTGAACACCTCCGGCCAGGTGTCCTGACCGGAGAGTTGCTCGTCGCGATGAAAGAGGCCGCGGCCGGAGAGCATCATCGCCCGGCTGGGGATGCAGACGGCGCCGTGCTGGCCACCCATGCAGTAGGCCCGGTCGAACGAGGTCCCCCGGGCCACCAGCGCGTCGATCGCCGGCGTCCGGACGAGCGGATTACCGAGCGCGTGGATCGTGTCGGCCCGTTGGTCATCGGCGACGATCACGAGCACGCTCGGGGGGCGGGCCGCCGCGACCGATGGAAGCAGCGCGGCCACGAGCGCGAGCGACACCGCCCCGAGGAGGGCCCACAGCCCGGCACGGTCGGATCGGGTCACTTGCATCATTGCGCTCTTGTCCGAGGGCTCTTCGGGGATCTCGTCATGGTGCCGCCACCGTCGCCGCGGTCACGCCGACGCCGAACTGCGCTTCGAACGCTGTCTTGAAAGGATTCTCCGCCGGCCCATCGAGATCCTCGTTGACGAGATCTTTCTGGATCGAATCCCACCAGCGGTCGTACTCGGCGGCGAGACGCTCGACGATCGCGCCGTGGGTCGCCGCCACATCGTGCATCTCCGCCGGATCGGCCTGCACATCGAAGAGCTGCCAGGCATCGGCACGGTTGTCGACGTTGACGAGGCTCCAGCGCCCTTCGCGGATCCGGCAGTGGCGCCACTTCGCCCCGGCCACCTTCCCCCGTTCCCAGCGGCCGAGGTGGGTGACAAGTGGCCGGTCGGGCCACAGGGCGTGGGCGTCGAGGAGGAGCGGGACGAAGCTCCGCCCCTCGAGCCGCACGGCCACCTCCGCAGGGATCGGCGCCCGGGCGATTTCACAGAGCGTCGGGAGGAGATCGACATGGGCGACGAGCGCCGACACGTCGATCCCCACAGGGAGCGTCCCGGGCCAGCGCAAGAGCGCGGGAACGCGCGTCCCTCCGCGCCACACGCTCCCCTTGGCACCGCGGACGAAATCATTGAAGACGCCGGCTCCCGTCGCCGTGCCGTTGTCGGTGGTGAAGATCAGGAGCGTGTCTTCGGCGATCCCCGCGGCCTCGAGCCGGTCGAGGAGCCGGCCGACGTTGGTGTCGATGTTCTCGATCATCCCGTAAAACTTCGCGACCCGGTCGCGCCCCGCTTCGTCAAGGAGCCCGGCCGCCGCGAGGCGGGCGCGGGGGCCGGCGTCGGAGCCCTCCGGACAGTCGAGCGGGTCGTGCGGCGCGTTCGGCGTGATCATGCAGAAGAACGGTTTATCCGTGCGCGCCATCGCCTCGATCCACTCGATTCCGGCCGTGAAGAACAGATCGGTGCAGTAGCCGCGCCGCTTCACAAACCGGCCATCCTCACGGAGGACCGGGTCGACGTAGCGATTGCCCGGCACGTCGCCACAACTGCCTGGAAAGTGCTGCCCGATCCCACCGGCACCGTGAATAACACTGCGATCGAAGCCACGCTTGTCCGGCTGGTGGGTTTCCTCGTCCCCGAGGTGCCACTTCCCGAAGATGCCGGTGGTGTAGCCCGACGCGCGGAGGAGCTGCGGGAGGGTCGTCGCCGACAGAGCGAGCCGCTCCCGCTCGTGGATCGTGTGGGTGACGCCCGACCGAAACTCATGCCTCCCCGTGAGGAGCGCCGTCCGTGTCGGGGAGCAGGTGGGGCTGACGTGATACTCGGTAAACCGCACACTCTCGCGCCACAGCCGGTCGAGATTCGGGGTCTCGAGGATAGGGTTCCCGTGGGCGGCTAGGTCACCGTAGCCCTGGTCATCGGTCATCACGACGATGATGTTCGGTGGCCGGCGCCGGGAGGCTGCCGGGGGGGCTGCGTCGAGCGTGTCGGCGGGGCGGACCTCGCTGCCGGTCACACCGCTGAGCCGGTCGCCGAGCTCCCCACGCATCCGCGCTGCCGCGGCCTCGAGCCCGGCCACGACCTCGGGATGATCCCCCGCCACGTCGGTCGTCTCTCCGGGATCGGCCTCGAGATCGACAAGCATTCGTTCCACCGGCAGCGGCCGGTATTTCGCCGGCACCCCATCAGCCCCCGAAGCCGCCCCCGGAGCCCCGCCGGCAAGCGTCCGCGCCGTGTGCGGTAGGAGGAGCTTGTATCGCCCCCGACGAACCGCCTGAAGCTCGTTGTCGAGATACCAAAAGCCATAGGTGCGCTCGGCGGCGACAGCGCTCGCCGCGGGCTCGCCGCGGAGGAGACCGCTGATGTCGCGGCCGTCGATCCGCCGGCCGTCGATCGTGCCCCGACCATCGGCATCGACCGCCACCGGCTCCCCGGTA
This sequence comes from uncultured Planctomycetaceae bacterium, assembly GCA_903949225.1. Classification (GTDB taxonomy): domain Bacteria; phylum Planctomycetota; class Planctomycetia; order Pirellulales; family UBA1268; genus QWOP01. Next base: position 8,841 of record CAJAYZ010000249.1, on the reverse strand, counting down.
AGACGGAGCACGGTGGGGAGAAGATCGATCGTCATCGCCGGCGCGGCGCAGATGCTCCCCGCGGGAATCACCCCCGGCAGCCGCGCTAGGCACGGCACGCGCACCCCCCCCTCGAACACCGTCCCCTTCCCCTCACGGAGAAGCCCGGCGCTGCCGGCATGATTGCCGTAGGAGAGCCAGGGGCCGTTGTCGCTCGTGAACAGCACGAGCGTGTCGTCGAGCTTTCCGGTCCGCTCGAGGGCCGCAAGGATGCCTCCCACCGAGGCGTCGATCTCTGCCAGGACATCGCCGTAGAGCCCGCCGGGGGTGGTGCCGGCGAACGCGGCGCCGGCATAGAGCGGCACGTGCGGCATCGAGTGGGCCAAATAAAGGAAGAACGGCCGGTCGTCCTCCTGCGCACGGTCGAGAAAAGCGACGGCGCGCTCGGCGTACCGCGCGGTGAGGGTCGCTTGCTCCTCCGGCGTGACGTCGTCGTCGATGACCCGCTCGCCATCGAACAGCGGCAGCGGCGGAAAGCTCCCCGGCGCCGCCTCCGGGTGGTGGGGCCACATGTCGTTGGAATAGGGGAGCCCAAACCATTCGTCGAAACCGTGACGGGTGGGGAGGAAGGGAGCGCGGTGGCCGAGGTGCCACTTGCCCACCATGCCGGTGCGGTAGCCGCGGCCGCGGAGGGCTTCGGCAAGCGTCGTCTCGGCGGCGGCGATGCCGTGGCGGGCATTGGGGCCAAGCGCGCCTGCGATGCCGATCCGGTTGGGGTAACAGCCGGTGAGGAGCGCCGCCCGTGACGCCGAGCAGACGGGCTGGGCGACGTGGAAGTCGGTGAAGCGGATCCCTTCGCGGGCGAGCCGATCGAGGTGGGGCGTGGCGGCGGCCTTTCCCCCGTAGCAGGCAGGATCGCCGTAGCCGAGGTCGTCGGCAAAGACGATGACGACGTTCGGCGGGCGATGTGGCAACGCGGCGGCGGCCGGCGCAACCGACGCCCAAGCCGCACCCAACCGGCAGTCGTCAGCGATCCGCAGCCACTCCCGCTCGAGCCTAGCGACCGTGTCGGGCTCGGCGGCGGCGAGGTCGACCGTCTCGGCCCGATCGGTGGCCAGATCGTGGAGCGCCCAAGGCTCCCCCTTGGCTGCCACGAGCTTCTTATCCGCCACGCGCACGGCCCGGTGCCCCTCGTGACACCACCACGACGTCTCGCGGAGAGAGGGGGCGCTTGCATCAGCGAGGAGACTCGAAAAACTCCGCCCCTGCATCGGTGGCACGAGCGTGCCGTCGAGGAGGAATGGTGGCTGCTCCGCGCCGGCCAGCTCCATCACCGTGGGGGCCACATCGATGAGGTGAACCGGCTGGTGGCGCAGCTCCCCCGCACTCCCTTCCGGCAAACCGCGCGGCCAATGGACGATCCACGGCGTCGCGATCCCTCCTTCGTGGACCCAGGTCTTGTGACGGCGGAAGGGGGTGTTTGCGGCGCTCGACCACCCCGGCCCCAAACACAAGAAACTCTTCCGCGAGCCGGGGGGCGCGGCCGGGTCGTGCCCCTCACCGCGGACCATGATCTCGGCCGAGGCCCCGTTGTCGCTGGCAAAGAGGATCAGCGTGTCGTCGAGACGCTGCATCGCCTCGAGCTGATCGAGAATCCGGCCGACCTGGTCGTCCATCGCCTCGACCATCGCGGCGTGGATCGCCATCTTCGTCGCCTGGAAGTCCTGCTGCTCTGGACTGAGCCGCTCCCATTCGAGGGGGCGATCGACCTCACCCGCTCCGAGCGTCTGAAGCGCCTCTGGGAAGGGATAGGGAGGGCCGAGGTCGCGCTCGATCTCCGACATCGGCCCGGTAACGATTCCCGCGGCGAGCTGACGAGCATGGCGAGCGGCGCGGATCGCCTCCCAGCCCGCCCGGTAGCGCTCGCGGTATGCATCGATCAGGGCCTGAGGCGCCTGGAGCGGAAAGTGGGGGGCAGTGAAGGCGACGTACTGGAAGAACGGTTTTCCCGAATGATCGACGGCGTGACTGCGGAGACAAGCCACCGCATGGTCCCCGATCGCGGTCGTAGCGTAGAAGTCGTCGCTTTGAGGATGCGGCTTCCCCTCCACCGTCACGCCACTGGGGTCGAAGAAGTTGCTCTGGCCGGTGCCGGTGACGTCGAGCGAACGGTCAAATCCCTCCGCCAGCGGCAGCCCGTCGACATGCCATTTGCCCGAGTGATAGCTGCGATAGCCCGCGGCTTTGAGGAGCTCTGGCAGGAGTTTTGCCCACGGGGGACGCTTTCCCTGGGCCCCACCGGGAAGTCCCTCGCGGCCGTCACCGGCCGGCAGCGCATCGCGATGAATCGCCTGCGGATAAAAGCCGGTGAGGAGCGCCGCCCGGCTCGGCCAGCAACGGGCCGTGTTCGTGGCCTGCGTAAACCGCAGTCCCCCACGCGCCAGCCGATCGAGGTGCGGCGTGTCGATCTCGCCGCCATACGCGCCGAGGTCGGAGAAGCCGAGATCGTCGGCGAGGATCACAAGGACGTTCGGCCGGGCCGGGTCGGCCAGGGCTGGCCGCACGAGCGCACCGATCCATAGCTCGACGACGACCACGAGCCAACCGACGACCACCGAGCCGAGCCGGGCGTGCATCGACGAAACCTCCGATGGAAGCGACACGCCCCGGCCGGGGCCCCCGGAAAATCCGGTGACCACCGACCACGACCGACGATCAGTCGAGCTCGGCGACCACCTTCGCGTAGGCCGCTGTGCGGGCCGCGGCGTCGGCATTGCGGATCTCGAGGAGCATTGGCCTCAAGGAGCGCGCCCAGCCGGGGTTTGAAGCGCACTTCGCATCGGCCTTGGCACAGAGCTTCTCGGCCTCGGCCGTCGCCTTGGCGGCATCCCCACCGGCACCGGCCGCCGCCGCGGCAGCAAGCACGCCGTGGAGATACTCGCGGGCCTGGAGATCGGGATTCGGGGTCACTGGCGCGTTGACCCGGCCGAGGGCCCAGAGAATCCCGGCGAGGTAGTGGTCCTGAAACTTCTTGTCGTTCCAGGTGGCTTCGTTGTGGCCGAAGTTCGAGTAGAAGACGCGGCCGTGGCCGAAGTCGCGGATCCAGCTCACCGGCACGTGCCACGGCTCCTTCGGCGTCGAGTGGGGCATGTCGAGGCTGACAAGGACGCGGACATCGTCGGGGACAAAGCGCGTGTCGTACTGGTAGATCTCGTCCTTCCAGCGGAACGCCTCCGGCAGGCTCTTCACGATCGGATGGCCGGGATCGTTGACGACGAAGGCATGCTCGTCGCCGGCATTCCAGGGATGGCCGGCGAAGATGCCGCCGACGAGGTCGCGATAGGCATCAGAGGCGTTGAAGGTGTCGGCGGCGGCGTGGAAGCCGATGAACGTCTTGCCACGCTTCACCCAGCCGAGGAAGTCGTCGAGATTGGGGATCGGCAGAGCGCCGGTGGTGCTGCAAAAGACGACACCGTCGAACTGGTCGAGCGAATCCTTCGCGAACGCCTTGGCGAACAGCTCGGAGAGCGTCTTGTTCCAAGCCGCATCGGCCACCTTGAACTTCTCGAGGTCGGCCTTGTAGGCCTCCTCCTGCTGCTTCCAATCGGCGTCGCTCGTACCATCCTTCCGCTTCGGCTCCTGCGGCTGCCCGGGCCGCCCCGGCGGGAGTCGAAGGTAGTCGACATGAAATTGCCCGCTCTCCCGGCCGAGCCGCTCGAGCACCCCTTCGGCGGTCTCGATCGAACCGTGGCGGAAGCCGTTGGTAACGGTGACGACGAGGAGCCGGGCCGGCTGCTTCGCCGTGCCGTCAGCATCGACGGCATGCGCACCGACACCGGCAAGGCCCAGCATGGCGGCCGCCAGCAGGGAAAGGATCGACCGAAGGACATCGCGACGAACCGACGGCATGCATCACCTCGTGGAGACGATCTAACTCGTGAATACGATCTAACTCGCGGAAAGCGACTTTGGATGGAGCGCACGGAATGCGCCTCCCCCCACTGACGTCGCGATGTTACCACACGCCCCAACCACCCGCCGCCGGCCGGCCAGACCCAATCTCTCCCGCCGCGATTCGGTACGATTTCACCGTCCCACGCCGCTCCCACCCCGCCGGGAGCAGGGGCCGCTCGATCGCATCGCTCCGGAGCCTCGCCATGCGTTTGCATGCCCCTGTCACCATCGCCCTCTTCTCCTTCCACCTCGCCATGTCCATGACGCCCGACGCCTCAGCCCAGCCCCCGAAGGAGGAGTTCAACTACGACGAGGCAAAGGTGCGGGCCTACACCCTCCCCGATCTCCTCATGATCCCCGAGGGAGGGGACCCCGATGGCGAGGCCGTCTCCACCCCCGAGGCGTGGCGCACCATCGCCCGCGCGCGCTGGCTCGGGCTCCTTGAATCGACCGAGTACGGCCGATTGCTGCCGGCCGTGCCGGTGACGGCCGAAGACATCGAGCGCGGCCCCGGCCCCGACGGCTCCACCAGGATCCAGGCCCGACTCCGTCTCGGCCACGGACCCGACGCGCCGGCGACGGAGGTCCTGCTCTATCTTCCGTCGCCGTCCCGCGGCGACACTCCCCAGCTTCCGTCGCCGTCCCGCGGCGACACTCCCCAGCTTCCGTCGCCGTCCCGCGGCGACACTCCCGAGCGCCTGCCGACGTTTCTCCATCTCAATTTCAGTGGCAACCACGCCGAGTCGACCGACCCGGCTGTCCGCATCCCGTCTGGCTGGGTGCCCAACGGCAAGGACACCGGCGTCGACGACAACCACGCCCAGGCCTCGACGCGCGGCACGCTCGCCAGCCGCTGGCCGGTCAAGCTCCTCCACGACCGTGGCTACGCCACCGCGACCGCCTACTGCGGCGATGTCTTCCCCGACCATGCCGATGGCCGGAAGGCAAGTGTCCTCCCGTCGCTCGGTTACGCCGTCGGTGACGAGCGGATGGTGAGCGGCGACGAACCGGGGGCAATCTCCACGTGGGCCTGGCAGCTGTCGCGGATCCTCGATTGGCTCGTGACGCTCCCCGAGATCGACCCCACGCGCGTGATCGTCGTCGGCCACTCGCGCCTCGGGAAGACGGCGCTGTGGGCCGGCGCCGGCGACGAGCGGTTTGCGATGGTCGTCTCGAATGAATCGGGATGCGGCGGGGCGGCGCTCGAGCGGCGCAACTACGGCGAGACGGTCAACCGGATCACGACGTCGTTCCCCCATTGGTTCGCGCCGACCTTCGCCACCTACGCCGGCCGCGAGACGGAGCTCCCGATCGACCAGCATGTCGTGCTCGCGATGACCGCACCGCGGCCGCTCTACGTGTCGAGCGCCGTCGAGGATCGCTGGGCCGACCCGCGCGGTGAGTTTCTCGCGGCCGTTGCGGCCGGCCCGGTGTGGGAACTGTTCGGGAAGGTCGGGCTCGGCACCGACACCTACCCCGCGGTCGACACGGCGATCGGCGGCTCGATCGGCTATCACGTCCGCTCCGGCCCCCACGACATCACTGCCGTCGACTGGAGCCACTTTGCCGACTTCGCAGCGCGCGTCCTGCCGGCGGCGGCAGGGCGGTAAACGAGTTGGCTATCGTCCCTCGAGTGAAGGACTGAGCGTCGATGGAAGCGGTTCCTGGGTCTCCAGGGGGGCCGGTGCCGGGGCCACCTTGCCGAGGGCGACGGCGAGACTCTCTGCCGCCTCCTTCGCCCCCGGATTGATCGCCAGCGCCCGGCGGAAGGCGGTGATCGCGGCGTCGTTGCGTTCGAGCTTGTAGAGCACCACGCCGTGGTTGGTGAGGAGCATGACGTCGCCGGGGGAGGACTTGAGCATGTCGCGGTAGATCGCCTCGGCTTCGGCGAATTTTCCCGCCACCGCAAACGCCTCCGCCTCGGCCTTGAGCGCGCTGTCGAGGTTGCGGCGGGGCTCCTCGAGGGTGGGGGCGACCTCGACGGCACGGCGGAGCGAGACGATGCCCTCCGTCCGATTGCCCTTGTTCACCTGAATGATCCCGAGGTTGTTCCAAGCCTGGAACTGGTCGGGAAACCGGGTAACGAGATCCTGATACCACTTCTCCGCCTGCTCGTTACGGCCCGCGGTGGTCAGCGCGTTGCCCCGGTTCAGCTGCACGGCAAACACCTTCGGCAAGAGTTCCGTCGTCACCCGAAACTCCTCGAGCGCCTCGTCGGTGCGCCCCAGCGCCATGTAGGTGGTGGCGAGGTTGTTGTGCGTCTCGCCGAGATCGGGGCGGAGCCGGGTGGAATTGGTGAAGTGATAGAGGGCCCCCTCGACATCACCGCGGCCCGCCTTCCGCGCCCCGAGCCGGTTATGCGCCTGCCAGGCATCGGGATTCGATTCGAGCGTGTAAGTCCAGAGGTTGTCCTCGTTAGCGAAGACGTGGGCATACCGCAACGACGAAACGGCCAGGCTGGCGAGGAGCACCGTCGCCGCGGCGAGGGCCGCAAGCTGGACGGGCGGCCGCGCCGAAGCGAACCACACTGCCACTGCAGCGCACAGCGGCACGATGATGCCGATGATCGCCACATAGTTGAAATGGTCGGCCACCCAGGTGATCCGCATGTAGGAGATGGTGATGAAGCCGAGGATCGGGAACACCATGAGCAGGAAGAAGCCGAGGCCGAAGATCGCATGGCGGGCCAGTGTCGGTGCGGCCGCGGTGCCTCGGCACGACCACAGCCCGCAACCGGCCGCGACGAGGATCGGCCAGGGGAGGAATTGCGAGAGTTGCGGTGGATTGACCTGCCATTGCGGATAGATCGGCAGCAGCCTGAACGGGAAGACCGATTCCCAGAGGTAGAACAGAATCGCCATCCCCGCCGTGGCCGTCCGCGACAGGAAGCCGACGACGGTGAACAGGTCGGCCACCGGCATCTTCTCATCCCCGATCGCCCGGCCATGCTGGTAGTAGATCGTGACCAGCCCGAGCACGAGAGAGACGAGGAAGAACGGCGCCGCCGCGACCATGTCGCGCTTCGTGATCCCCCCCCGCTTCCACCAGGCATGGACGAGGAGCACCACGGGGAACATCACCACCGACGTCTTGGCGAGCATCGCCAGCGCGAAAAAAACGACCGACAGCACCCAATCGCGGCTCCCCGTGCGACCGGCAGCTTCGGAGCCATCGCCCCACACCGCCTCGTCATGCCTGACGAAGAAGATCGCCGCGAGGAGGAAGAGGGGGAGCGAGATCGTGTTCTTGATCTCCGACACCCAGGCCACGCTCTCGACGCACACCGGATGGATCGCGAACAGGAGCCCGGCCAACCACGCCCCCGGGATCCGCATCACCACCAGCAGCCGCCACAACAGGAGCGATCCGGTGGCATGGAGAAGGATCGTGACGGCATGGTAGCCGGTGGAGTTCAGACCGAAGAACGGCCACTGGGCCCAGAGCGCCGTGTAGGAGAGGGGGAAGTAATCAGCCCCCGTCGGGCTGACCCAGAGGTCGTAGAGCCCCTCGAGCGACGCCGATTGGACAACGGGATTGGCGGTGAGGATCGAGTCGTCGTCCCACAGCCAATCGCCATGGTAGGTGGGGGAATAGATCCACAGGACCGCCAGGAGGATCACTCCCCCGCGAAACAGCAGATCGCGGACCGAAGCGACAATGTCCGTCCCCTGAACACCGAGCTCAGCGAGGCCCGAGCCGACGCTCGACGCGGCCATCGCCGGCTGCCGGACCTTCGATTTCTGCATGGATACCGCTGCCGGTGCTTCAAAAAGGGGACTGAGCCACTCTCTTAATCATATCCCCGATTTCCGGGCACGCCGCCGCGCCGCTGCGACCGGGGATTTCTCACGGCCGGATGCACCACAGACGGTCGTGCGTCCGCAGGAAGATCTCCCCGTCGACGCACACCGGCGTCGCCACCGTCATCTCGCCGACGCTCCCTTCCCCGACGACCTCAAACCGGCCAGCGCCGGCCGCCGGCCCGGTGAGGAGAGCGCTCTGGCCATCCTCCCGCGTGACGAGGATCTTCCCGTCGACGAGCACCGGCGAAGCGCTGTAGGCGTGACGGTTCTTGGGCAACTCCCCGTCCCACAGGGTTTTGCCAGTCGGGGCGTCGAGGCAAGCCACCTTTCCCTGGTCGGTGCAGACGACGAGCTTCCCTTCCTGGAAGGCCGGGGTCGGCACGTCGGCGCCGAGATCCTTCCGGGCCCAGGCGACGTGGGTCTGCGTCACGTCCCCCTTTCCTCCGCGCTTCACGGCGGTGAGCGTGCTCCCCCGGGCATAGGGGGCAATGACGAGATCGCCGGCCACCACCGGCGAGGCGATCGAGCGGAAGTATTTTTCGCCGGCCGGATTGAGCCCCCCCACGCGCCACAGCTCATGGCCGTCGGCGGCGTCGTGGGCCGTGACATGATCGGCACCGAGGACGAAGATCACCTCGGCCGGCTCGCCGAACTTCTCCTCCCCCTTCACCACCAACGGCGTCGAGTAGCTCTGCGCCGCCTCCTCCGGGGCATCGAGATTGCGGTCGTGCTTCCAGAGGAGCTTGCCGTCGGTGCGGCCGAAGGCGGCGAGGTAGCTCGGGCCGGTCTGCATCACCGCCACGACGACCGCGTCGTTGGTGAGCACCGGGCTCGTGCCGAGATCCCACCACAGCGTGTCCTCGCCAAACCTTTCCTGGAGGTTTTCCTGCCAGGCCACGGCGCCGGTGGCGAGGTCGAGCGCGGCGAGTTCACCGCTCTTGAAGTAGACCCAGACATGCTTCCCATCGGTGACCGGCGAGGGATTGCAGCCGGTCGCCTTGGCATGTTTCCCCGGCTTCTCGGTGCCGAGGGAGCGCCGCCAGATCTCCTTGCCGGCGCGGTCAAAACAGATCGCAGCGTCCTTGCCGTCGATCGCGCAGGTGAG
>CAJAYZ010000248.1 GCA_903949225.1 uncultured Planctomycetaceae bacterium | reverse complement strand
GAACCGATGCTGATCGTCGTCGACCATGGCAAGGGGCGCGTGTTCCACACGCCGATGGGCCATGCCGACGAGTCGCAGGAGTGCGTCGGGTTCATCACGGTTTTCCAGCGCGGCGCGGAGTGGGCGGCCACCGGCAAGGTGACCCAAAAGCTCCCCGATGACTTCCCGTCCGCCGAGAGGACGAGCAGCCGCCCCTTCGCCGGCCGCTAGGGAATACCGTCTCCCGCCACAGGATGTGGCGGCCATCGACCACGGGGAGCGTGCGGCGTCCCCAGTCACTCCGGTTTGAAGCAGGCCATGGATCGGCCCGTCCCACGCCCGTAGGAAAAGTTAGAAGCTCGACCGTGATCCCGACCCAGCGCCAATTCGACGCGATCATCGACGGCGACAGCTCGGCGCTCGCGGGCGTCCGCGGCCATCACACCGTGGCGATGATGGCGGGGGTGCTCGAGGTCCCCGTGACGGCGATCCGTCACTGGGTTCGCGGCGGTCTCCTCCGGCCGACCCACCAGGTTGCCGGGATCGACTGGTTCGACTTCGGTGAGCTCGTCGTGGGCCGCCGCCTGGCGAGGCTGCTGCGGGCAGGCTTCGGCCTCCGTGAGCTCGACACCCGCCTCGCGGCCCTCCATTCAGGCGGAGCGGCCGGGGCAGCCCGAGACCTCGAGCGAATCGTCGTCGATGGCAAGCGGCTGAGCCTGCGCTGCGGCAGCACTCTGCTCGGCGCCGGCGGGCAAAGGCAACTCTGCTTTTACTCCCCCGACCTGACCGCAGAGGACGTTCCCCCGGTCGATGTGATTCCGTGGTCGGCGCCGGTCAACCACACCACCACGAGCGTGATCCTCGACGGGGAAGCCCCTCCGGCGGAGGCCGAACTGTTGGCGATGGCGGCCGATCTCGAGGCGGCCGGGGAACTCGAGCCCGCCACCGAAGCCCTCCGGGCGCTCCTTCAAGCCGGGGGACCGAGTGCCCGCGTGACGTTCATGCTCGCGGAGTTGCTCTACCGCGTCGGCGACCTGACCGCGTCACGGGAGCGGTACTACGCGGCGATTGAGCTCGATCCTGACCATCTCGAGGCCCGCACCGGACTCGGCTGCGTGCTCGCCGAACTCGGTGACCACGAGCTCGCCGAGGCGGCGCTCGACGGAGTCTTGCGGCAGCAACCGGACTATGCCGACGCCCACTGGCATCTTGCCGGCATCCTCGACGGCGTCGGTCGGACGTTCGATGCCACGCGACACCTCCGCACCTTCGTGGCGCTCGCCCCCGACAGCCCCTGGGCGCGGACGGCGATCGAACGCCTCGCCGACCGCGGTTGAGTGCACCGCGTCATCGGCCGGCGGATCGTCCTCCGCGCCCGCCTCGCTCCGCGCCGTTCACAGCGGTCCAGGTGGTCACCACGGTCCGCGGACACTGTGGACACCGAATTGGACGGTGTCGCTGGGCCAGTAGGGAGTGGGCAGCATGCCGGCCCCCTGTCCAGGAACGGCCCCAGGCCCCGGGTAGGGACGCTGGTACTGGTGATAGAGCGGCATCACCCGCGAACTCGGCACGCCCCAGGCGTACTCGGAGGTGAACTCCGCCGTCGGCGGCACGACCAGCGCCATCGGACGCCCGATCGACGGGTCATACCAGACGCTGTGCCAGCTCTTTCCCTTGGCACGGAGGAAGTAGCGTTTCTCGGTCGCCTTGTCCCCGGCGCGGGCCACCGTCGCCAGACCGGCGAGGAGCGTCGCGACGAGACCGACAAGGATCACGGTGCGGGCCAGAGCATCCGGCCGGGGGGACAGAGGCAGTTTCATGGACAGATCCTGCAGGAAGAAGTCGAGAGGGGAGAAGAAAGCTTCGATCGGCCGCAATGGCGGGGCTCACCACCAGACCGCGCGGACCTCAGTGCGGAGACCAGTGGCACCGGCGGGCCGGACATACTTGCGATGGTGCTTGTAGAGGAACTCGTGCGGCAAAAACGGCGGGTACGTGTACCAGGTGTGGCCGACGCGCGGCGGCACCGGCCGCGGCGCGACATAGAGTTGGGCGCCGAATCCCGGCGAGGCACCGGCCGGCACCGGCGGTACCCAATAGTTGTGGAAGACGTCCGGCGTGGGGGCGTCGATGCCGTGATTGATGGGGGCTGCGTGAAGTGCGGATGATCCGCAGACGCCGACCGCCACCACGAGCAGGGCCGGCAGCACGCGCCGCCAGGAAGCAGAGAGAGTCATCGCATCACCTCCGAGACGTCGATTGGTGCACCGGCATTCACCGGCCCATAGGGGGTTTCGGCTGGTGGCGAATCGGCGAATCAGTCGCGGCACGACACCTGTGACGCCTCTTCCCAGCAGGCAAGGTCCCCGGCCCCCGGAGGGTCGCCGCGGCCGGAGAACTGCCCCCCGCAAAGCCGCTATACTCTGCCCAACTTCCCACGCGCCGATCTCCCGGCTCCCGGTCTGAAACCGGGAAAAAAACCCGTTTTCCCCCACGATCTCCCCCGTTTTCCACCGAGCAATGGCCAAGCAGCCCCCCCCCCGATCCGCCGCCTCCACCGCCGTCGCGGCGGTGAAGAAAGCCACCGTCCAAGCCACGACCGTCGGGAAGGATCTGCCCGGCGCGGAGCCGACGACACCGGGCCCCGCGCCGGTCGACACTCCTCCCCCCACCCCGGCGAAGCGCCGGGCCACAGCCCAGACCCTCGCGGCCGGCCAACGCGACATTTCGGTGAGCGAGTTCTTCGCGAAGAACCGCCACCTGCTCGGGTTTGATTCGCCCCGCAAGGCGCTCCTCACGAGCGTCAAGGAAGCGGTCGACAACTCGCTCGACGCCTGCGAGGAGGCGGGCATCCTGCCCGAGATCTGGGTCCACATCGAGGCGGTGAGCGACTCGACCTCGCGCTTCCGGATGGGGGTGCAGGACAACGGCCCAGGGATCGTGCGCAAGCAGATCCCATTGATCTTCGGCAAGCTCCTCTACGGCTCGAAGTTCCACCGCCTGCGGATGAGCCGCGGCCAGCAGGGGATCGGGATCTCGGCCGCCGGGATGTACGGCGTGCTCACGACCGGCAAGCCGGTGAAGATCATCTCGAAGATCTCCGCCAAGGAAGCGGCCCACTACTACGAACTGCGGATCGACACGAAGACCAACGAGCCGCAGATCCTCAATGGCAAGGGGGAGGGAATCGATCTTCCTCCCGGCAAGGCGGCAGCCGACTTGATGGCCAAGCATGGCATCGAGTGGGTGGCCGTCAACGATCTCGGCCACGCGATCGATCACGGCACACGCGTGACGATCGAGATGGAGGCGAAGTTTCAGCGTGGCCGCGGGAGCGTCGAGGAGTATCTCGAGCAGACGGCGAT
>CAJAYZ010000247.1 GCA_903949225.1 uncultured Planctomycetaceae bacterium | reverse complement strand
CTGCTTGATCTCCCCCCTGCTCCGCGCTTTGGGATGGAGCAGACGGATTGCGGACGGGAGGGTCCTTCTGGCCGCGGGGCGGCCGGGCAGGAAGGTCCTCCGGCGGCGGGGCTGCGGTCAAGAGGCCAGCGGTCGCCACGAGGATCACAAGCGACAGGGGAGCAGGGTGGAGATGCATGGTCAGAAAAAGTCCGTCGATTTCGATGGTCGGCTGGGAGCAGGATCAGAAGTCGAAGGCCAGACGGGTGCCGAAGCCGGTGATCCAACCGCTGGCGTTGTTGTTGAGGTTGTTCGTGAAATCGCGGTAAGCGAAGTCGTAATTGAAGTAGAGACGCGAGTTGGGATTGAACATCCAGTTCACGCCGAACGTCAGCGCGTTGAGCGTGCCACCGTTGATCTCATGATCGGAGAGGCAGACGTACTGGTATCGCATCGCCACCTGGACAGCACCCTCGCTGGCCCGGAGGCGGCCGGTGGAATCCCGGACGACATAGAAGTTGTTCCGCGGGATCGGGCGGTCGAAGCGGGCCTCGAGTCGGTCGTAGGAGCGTGATTCGCCGGTGACGAAGTAGAGCACCTCCGCATAGCCCGAATTCGTGAAATACGTCCCGCAGGGGGCGCCCTTTGGCTGGAGTCCAGCCGTGCCGTAGTTGGGATTGAGGGTCGTCGAACCGACGGGCAGAAACTTTTCGAACGCCCCGGTCGCTGACGTGGTGTTGTAAAGCCAGTTGCCGAAGTACTCCGATTGGAATGACCACGGGCCGTTGTTCCCCACCAACTCGAGTCCCATCTGGTTGATCCAGTCCCCTCCGAGCAATCCGGAGTCGAGATAGATCGCGTTGAGCGGGCCGGGGGGGCCGTCGCGGAGGTTGCCACGGGTGCGGTAGCGGACCTGGCCGTTGTTGGTCTGCATCGCCCGGCCGGCGACGCCGAGGTGGAGGAGCTTCTTCCCCTCGTCCTCGTAATACGGCAGCCAGGTGAGCCGGCCGACCGCGGCATTGCCGGATGAGTTGTCGATGAAGCCGAACGGATTGACGGTGTTCTTGAACGCCCCGACCGACCATGTCGCCCTTTTGTCGTCGGTGGTGTTGAGGAGCCGGACGCCGGGGACGAAGCCGTTGTTGAACGGGCCCTCGTAGAGGTCCTGGGCATAGGACCGTTCCATGAAGTTGAGCCAGCGACTGCTCGTCAGGTGCTCGAAGCCGAACGGATCCTTTTGATTGCCGCCACGGATGATGCCGACGCCCGGGACCTCGCGGATCTGGATCCAGTTTTCGGTGATCGCGGCGTAGTTGCCCAGCGACGACTCCGTGGGGAAGGTCGCAGCATTGGCGTTCAATTGGTTTGAGAAGTCGTATTCACCGACGAAGTCGTAGAGCTCGTACATCCGACCGTCGACGCGGAGTCGGGCGCGACGGAAGTCCAGCGCGTTTTGAAGCAGTGGTGCCAGACCGCCTTGATCCTGGGGTTGGGCTGGGCCAGGGCCCTCCGTGAACGCCACCTGGTCCATCTGGATCCGGCCGCCCACGTTGACGCGGAAGTCCTTGTGAGCGCTTTCCGCCTGGAGCCCGTAATTCCACTTCGTCGTCATTCGCAGGTCACTGCCGACCTCGTAGGGCTCCTCCGGCTTCTTGTCATCCTTCTTGTCTTCTTGCTTGGCGTCCTTCGCGCCCGCATCCTTTCCGGAATCCTTGCCGGCCGGCTTCGGGGCGGGAGCGGGGATCGATTCGACTTTCGCGGCCGCGTTCTTTTCGAGCTCGGCCAGTCGCTTTTCGAGGGCGGCCACTTTCTTCCGGTCGTCCTGGAAGGCCGCGCTCACGTCGTCAAACGAATCGAAGCCGGCGGTGACGCTCGGAAGCGTGAGAGCCGGGGCGTCGTCGGTCTCGGCGATCACCAGATAGGGTTCGGCAGCCACCAGGAGCCCAACGCCCGTCACGAGGGGCGCAAGGAGTGCCAAGGCCGCCGTTCCCAGACCGCGAACCCACCCGCATGGGGGATTTCGGTCTTTGGGAGGGCCGTGGACCATGGCGAGACACTCTGGGTGCAATGTCTGCTTGATCGTCAGAGTCGGTGAACGACCTTGACGATTGGTGAAGCGATGACGGATTCGGGAGGCAGGGTAAATGCCCCGCCCTGCCAGGCCTCTCCAGAGCCCCTAGCCAAGGATGCGCCGTGTGGCCGAAGGCCTTCGGGCAAGCAGCGCCGCGATCGTGCCGGTGTGGCTAGCACCGGGAGAAAGGCCGTGATGGACCGGCCGTGGCAACCGTCGCGGTTGGAAGCAGCGACGTTACAAGGGCTTTCGGCGCACCAGCCGGAGGGGCACGATGACCGTCACGGTCGCTCCCAGGCCGACACCAGGGCTGTCGAGGCTGATTCGCCCGCCGTGGCGTTCGATGATCGAACGGCAGATCGACAGCCCCAGGCCGCCGCCCCTCTTGATGTCGCTGCGATCACGGGCTGTATCCGCCTGGAAGAATCGATCGAACACCCGATCGAGATGCTCCGGCTCGACGCCACGGCCGCTGTCGGCCACGGTCACGATCGCTTCGTGGGCTGCCCGATCCGACTCGACGGAGAGGTCGATGCGCCCGCCGTCGGGGGTGAAGCGGAGGGCATTGTCGACGAGGTTGCTGATCACCTGCCGGAGTTGCCGCTCGTCGCCGCGGACGATCGCCTCTCCGCTGGTTCGGATCGTCAATTCGATCGATCGCTCCTCGGCCGTTCCCCCGAACATCGCCGCCGTCTGCCGGGCGACGTCCCCCAGGTCGCAGGCCTCGTTGAAGACCGAGCCGAGGCTGTTACCAACCTCGGCCAGGAGGAGGAGATCGTTGGTGAGCTTGGTGAGATGGCGGGTTTCGCCGAGCGCCTCTTCGATGGTTCCCTGATAGGAATCGAGGCTCCGATTGTTGGCGGTGGCAACCTCGAGCGTATTCTGCATCGCCGCCAGAGGGCCGCGCAACTCATGGGCGGCGTCGGCGACGAATTGCTGCTGCCGTTCCACGTGCCTCGCCACCTGATCGAGGAGGCGGTTGATCGTGGCTGAAAGCTGGTCGAGCTCGTCGTTTGTGCCCCGGGTCAGGAGGCGATCGCCGAGCTTGGTCGGCTTGAGCTTGCCGGCCGTTTTCAGGATGCCGGCAATCGGTTGGGTGGCCCGCAGAGCCAGCCAGTAGCCCGCCAGCGGCGTGAGGAGGGTGAATCCGATACCGATGGGGAGAAGAAACCAGGTCAGGTTGTCGACGTCCTTCTCGATGACCGCGTCGGGCATGCCGATGCGGACATAAAGCTTTTGCCCGCCGATCGTGTCGATGAATCTTCTGGCCCAGCGGTGCTTGGCCGCCCGCTTTACCTTTTCCGTCACGGCCTCGTCGATCGGCTCGGTGAGGATCTCCTCGGGGCAATTGTCGCTGGCCCAGACCGTTTTCGTCCCGTTCTGGTTGTTTTCGAGGAGTTGGAGAAACCAGGAGCGGTCACGATGGCTCTCGGCCTTGCGGCGGAGCTCTGCGACCAGCAGATCGCGACTGGCAACGAAGCTGCCGGATTTCGGGTAGTACTCCTCGAGAGACATCGCCATCTCGCGGACCTCGCCGAGGAGCGTTTGCT
>CAJAYZ010000246.1 GCA_903949225.1 uncultured Planctomycetaceae bacterium | reverse complement strand
GCCGGCCGTCACCGCGGCGTCCGCGGCCCGAGGACTGGCCACCGTCCCGTCGCCCGTCGCGGCGACCGTTGTCATCCCGGCGACCGCCGTCGTCCCGGCGGTCGGCGGCTGGACGGTCGGATGAGCCACGGTCGGATGAGCCACGGTCGGATGAGCCACGGTCGACGACCGGACGATCCTGGAAGCTGAGATCGTCAACGCCCCGATTGGCCACGACGTCGCGCGGTGGGAGATCGCGAGGGGATGGCTCCACCTCCGGAAGATGTTCGGGACGTTCCGGCCTGCGTTGCCCTTCCGGACGTCGCTCGAACGACTCCGGTGGGGGTGAGGGAGCCCGTTCCCGGGCCGCGGGGGGCGGCGGGGGAGCCGCAGGACGGAGAGGAACAGCGTCTGGCTGAAGGCCCAATCCAGAGACGATGTCGGTCCAGTCGCCCCCGGAAGTCTGGGGAGCGGGCTTCTTCGGTTCGGGACGCCGCGTCTCGACGGCGCGGGGGGGAACAGGCTGAGGAGCGGGGGTGGGCTGGGCAGCGGCCTGATCAGGCGCTGGAACGGCGCCGAGGTTATCGGCGAGGGAGGCCCACGGATCGTTTGCTTCCGGCATGGCAGCGATGGATTCCTGGATAGCGGGGGTGGCCCGAAAGGGGCGCCCTGGAACCGGCAAGGATAGCAGAAACCCGTCGGTGGGCGGCAGGGGCAGGGGTGGCGGAAGGCCGGGGCCCGATCGAGAGGGCTGTCGCCCTCGAGGCCTGCCGCGGAGGCGAGGCCCGTCCGGTCGATCCCGCCGACGGTCCCACGGCCACCGGCCCCTGTGCACCCGCTCGGGCCATGGCCGTCACCGCCACAGTGCCACCCCGTGGCGGGAGCCGGCGGGCCATCACCAGCCGGGGCGACGCCCTGACAGGTGAAGGCTCAACGACGCACGGGCCGGTTCACCGACACCGTTCCGATCATGCTGCCGTTGTCGGCCACGTCGAAGAGCGGCCGGTAGGGACTGGCCAGGCTGCGGCGCGACCGGCAGGCGGGGTACCAGACGAGGTTCGTCGACACGTTCCACGCCTGCTCGGCGTAGGTCAGGCTGCCCCTGTTGTCGGGCAGTTGCACGGTGTTGCTCGAGGAGGGGATCAGATAGGTGAACGTCCCCTCGAGCGCCAGCGACCGCGACATCGGGGCCCTCACCAGCATGCCGGTGAGGTAATCCCCCTGGCCGCTGGCACCGCCCCAAATCTTCATCTCGTTGGCATCCCCGAACTGGAGCCGGTAGAAGCCGGTGTAGAGATCGAGGGTGTCGAAGGAGGCCGAGTTGCCCCGGGCCCCGGTCACGAACGCGCCGTTGGCGTTGTAGGCATTGACGGCACCCCAGAATCCGAACTCGTGGTAGCCCCACACATAGCTCATCTCGGCGCGGATCTGGGACAGATCGGTGGTATCGAACCAGTTGTCCTGAAGGTAGTCGTACACGGCTCCACCCTGGAGACCGCGCCCCTCGAAGGCCCGAGTGAAGAACCCGGTCGTGAGGAATACCTGGTTGCGGGAGTGGGTGTTGAGGAGCGTGCTGCCGTTGGCGGCGGTGATCTGCGTCCGCTGGAAGTCGGCCTGGACACCGCGGATACCGATCTGCCAGCCGAGGCCGATGGCGTTCCAGAATGGCATCGACCAGTTGGCATATTCATTGAAGCCGTAGTTGCCGCGGAGGCCGAGGTTCGTGGTGTTTTGGAACGACGTCACGCCGGCCCCGACGGTGAGGTCGCGGTACCACCGCCAGCCGTAGTAGGGGCGGCCGAAGCGGCGGAAATAGGCGCAGATCCGTCCTTCGGGATCCCACATCGGGGAGCACCCCGGGCAGGCTTCGCCATCCTCGCAGGCGTAGGGGTCGTCATAGAACGAGGGCACATGGAGATAGACCTCGCCGGTCCAGGGGGCTTCCATGCCCTCCATGCCCTCCATGCCCATCGGCATGCCGTCCTCGGAGAGCATCATCCCGTCGTCGGGGAAGCCACCGTCGAAGGCATCCATGCCGGGGGAGAGTGGGCCGTAATCACCCGAGTCGAGCGGCATGCCGCCGAAGCCGACGTCGCCATCGGGGCCACCGAAGGTCAGCCCTTCCTCTTCCATCGGCATGCCGCCGGGCAGCGAAGGCTCGGCCGTCATCGATTCCATCGGGGTGGGCCGACCGCTGCGGCTCGGCGCGACAGCGGTGGCGCCGGGGGTGGCCGCCGCGCCAGCGGGCGGAGGAAGCTCACCGGCGGGCGTCGGCTGATTGGCAACTCGGCGGGCCTGAACGCGCGGGCGGGGCATCGAGGAGGTGGGCATCGACGAGGTGGACATCCGCGACATCATCGAAGGCTCGCCGCCGGGCGCCATCGCGATCCGCTGGCCGGCTGGCGCCATTAGACGCTGGCCAGAGCGAGGAAAGTCAGCGGCAGCCGCCGCGGGGCGAACACCATCCCGCTGCGGAACGATTTCCGCGCCAAACATCGGACGGCCCACATCCCCCTGCGGGGCGCGGAACACGTTGATCCCGAAGAGCGAAGGCTCAGCTTTGGCGGCACGCGGGGGAGCAGTGGCCGTTCGTCCGTCGTCGGCCCGGCGAGCGGGCCCAGCGGGAGGAGCCGGTGCCCGATTCACTCCTGAGCGCGCCGAGGGGGCAGCGGCCATTTCGGGAGGGAGTGGCCGTGGGGGGAGCATTCGGGGCCGTTCGGCGGCGGCAATCGCGCGGTCGTCGAGGCCTGCATCGGCGCTTGCATCAAACGCCGGCGAATCGTTTGCCTCGGGCAAGCGGGCGGGCGCGGCGCTCGTCTGGGGCAGGGCCGGGGCAGCGGGCGGCGTTGCGGCCGAGCGGTGGGGTGTCCACTGGAGGGAAGAGTTCTGCGCGGCCGCTGCGGCCCCCTCGTCGGCGAAGGCTGGAACGGAGCCCGGCTGCATGGCCCAAGTGAGCAGCGCCAGTGCGGCCAGTCGGCGGATACCATTCGCGACGTTCATGGACACTTCTCCGAGAGCACCCGCGGTGGACGGCACCTGACGGGCTTCTGCAATCGGAAGAGATATCGGCAACCTCGCGACCGGAACTTCCGTGAAAATCACCGCGACCGGCAGAGCCATCCCAGGCCGCCCTGTTTGCCTGGGAGGCGGCGGAGATGAGGCATCTCGCGGCGAGCGGGGCCCGTCGCAGCTTGCCCGGCCTGCGCGATCGACGCTCCCACCGCATCCAGCGGCGGCGACTCTCTTCAAAGCAGCAAGCGGGTCAAAGCAGCAAGCGGGCGCGGCCGGGGAGACCACGCGTCAGGCTTCGAGCGCCCGCCCCAGATCGGCGATCAGGTCGGCGGTGTCCTCGATACCGAGGGCGAGACGGATCATGTTGTCGCCGATCCCGAACGTCTGCCGCTCCGCGGGGGAGTAATTCCAGTAGCTCATCACGAGCGGCTGCTCGATGAGCGACTCCACCCCCCCGAGGCTCGGCCCGATGCGGAGAATCCGCGCGGCATCGACGACACGCGACGTCTGCTGCCAGTCGGCGTCCTTGACGAGGAATGTCACCAGGCCGCCGTAGCCGCGCATCGATGCCTTGGCGACGGCGTGGTAGGGATGGCTCTCGAGGCCCGGGTAGTAGACCCGCTCCACCCGCGGATGGGATTCGAGGAACCGGGCCACCGCCAGGCCGTTGGCGTTGTGCCGATCCATCCGCAGGGCGAGGGTCTTCAAGCCACGCTCGAGGAGGTAGCAGTTGTGGGGCGAGTTGATCCCCCCCATGATCCCGCGGAGGTTCCGCACCGGCTCCATCTTTTCCTTCGAGCCAACGACGACGCCCGCGAGGAGGTCGTTGTGGCCACCGAGGTATTTCGTCGCCGAATGGAGAACGAAATCGACGCCGTCGGCAAGCGGGCGGTGGTTGTAGGGGGTGCAGAGCGTGGCGTCGATGAGCGTCAGCACGCCATGGCGGCGGCCGATGTCGGCAAACCGGGCGCAGTCGACAATCGAGAGGTGGGGATTGGTCGGCGACTCGCTGACGACCATCTTCGTCCGCGGGGTGATCGCCGCTTCCATCGCGTCATAGTCGCCCGTCTTCACCTCGCGGAATCCGACGCCGAAGCGGGTCAGATGACGCCGGCAGAACTCGCGGCTGCGGTGGTAGCACTGATCGAAGAACACCACTTCCTCGCCGGCGCTGAGGTGGGCCATGAGCACGCCGACGAGCGAGGCCATGCCGCTGGAGAAGAGGACGGCCATCTCGCCACCGTCGAGGGCGGCGAGTTTGTCCTCAACGACCCGTTCCCCCGGATTGCCATAGCGGCCGTATTCCTCGCGGGGAAGATCCTGCTCGATGAAGTCCAGGATCGCGCGGGTGTTGGGAAAGGTGTAGGTCGATGCGGAGACGATCGGGTCGGTGATCGCATCGGCCAGTTTCTGCCGGGCCTCGCCGGCATGGACGGCGGCGGTGGAGGGGCCGACGCCCCGCCCCGACCGGAGGCTTGCGTCAATGGCGGCTGCCGACGTCGGCGGGCTCGAACCGGAGGAGCGGTGGGGCTCGGGACTGGTCATAAGGGCTTCCGGAGAGGGAGAGGGGGCTGAAACGCCCGCAGTTGGGGGGAGTGTAGTCGGGGCCCGTGGCGCGGACAAGGAATCGGGGGCGTGATCGACCGGCGGGGAAGGTTCGCGTGGGCGCGAAAACAGTACGACCGGTAAACTCTCGCTGTTGAGCCCTTTCGACGAGCCGCGCGTGCGGACGATCCGGTGGGGTGACCGCGAGGCGATCCCCGAATGAGCAAGTCCACGAGGCGGTCGAAGAAGCAGCGCTCCGGGGGCTCCGTCGATCCGGCGCCCCTCTCCGAGGCCCGCTCGCTCTGGCCCCCGCGCCGGTTGATCGTCTCGCTCTGCTCGCTGGCCGCCGCGGCGGCGCTGGTGCGGGCCGGGCTTCTCGAATCGGTCGTCGGCGGCATCGTCGACGGGGCCGTCCGCAACATCATCACCCTCATTCTCGGCTTCTCGGCTCTGATGTCGGCGGTGCTGTGGTTTGTCCGGGAGAGCGGCCACCGGTCGACGTGGAAGCGCGGCCTTGCCTTCGGGCTCCTGGGGCTGGTCGCCCTCGGCTTGGCCACGCTCCGCATCGAGCGCGTCAGTGGTGATCTCGTGCCGGAGTTCCGTTGGGCCTGGCAAAAGTCGCGCGACACGCTCCTCGCCCGCCCCGCTGCCGCGCCGCCGAGTCTGACCGCCACCGCTCCCTGGCAGCCGGCCCCCCACGACTTTTTCCGGTTCCTCGGGCCGGCTGGCGACGCCTCGCTTCCCCCCTCGGCCCCGGCGCTCGATCCGGCCTGGAAGAAAAATCCCCCGCGCGAACTGTGGCGCCGCCCGATCGGCGCCGGCTGGAGTGGGTTTGCCACGTATGGCGACCATGCCGTGACGCTCGAGCAGCGCGGCGACGAGGAGATCGTCACTTGCCTCGCCCTCGCCACCGGCGAGCCGGAGTGGCAGGTGGCGGTGACCGCCCGGCATCAGACGGTCCTCGGCGGCACCGGGCCGCGGTCGACGCCGACGATCCACGACGGCGTGGTCTATGCCGCCGGCGCTACCGGCTGGCTGTTTTGCGTCGATGGTGTCACCGGCAAGGTGCTCTGGAAGAAGGACGTGCTCGCCGATCTCGGCATCGATGCTGCCGCCCACGCGCTCGCCGTCGCCTGGGGCCGCTCCGGCTCCCCGCTCATCCTCGGCGACGTCGTGGTCGTGCAGGGGGGCGGGCCGCGTGCCGACGGGCCGGTGGCGCTTGTGGCCTACGACCGTTCGACCGGCGAGCGCCGCTGGACCGCCGGCGATGACCAGATCAGCTACGTCAGTCCGAGTCTTCTCATGCTCGGTGGCCGTGAGTTCCTCGTGGCGGTGACCGAGTCGCAGGTGATCGGCTTCGACCCGGCGACGCGGGAGGAGGCGTGGCGCTTCCCTTGGCCGGGGCACAGCAATTCCGATGCCTCGTGCACGCAGGCCATCGTGATCGGCCCGAATCGCCTCTTCATCTCCAAAGGCTACGGCATCGGCTGCGCAGCTTTCGACGTGGAGCCTGGCGTCGATGGGGCGTGGACTGTGAAGGAGGCGTGGCGCAACAAGGCTGGCATGAAGACGAAGTTTACGAATGTCGCCTTTCATGAGGGCCACCTCTACGGCCTCTCCGACGGGATCCTCGAATGCCTCCGCGGAAGCGACGGCAAACGGATGTGGAAGGGGGGCCGCTATGACCAGGGGCAGTTGCTCCGGGTTGGCGATCTCCTCGTCGTCCAGTCGGAGCCGGGGGACGTCGTTCTCGTCGAGGCGACGCCGGAGGCTCACCGCGAAGTTGCCAGGCTCTCAGCCCTCTCCGAGCAGACATGGAACTCCCCGGCGATTGCCGGCGACAGGCTCCTGGTACGCAATGCGCGCGAGGCGGCCTGTTATCGGTTGCCGCTTCGCAGCGGGGAGGTGACCGACCGGGCCGCGCCGAATGCCGGGACGACGAATGTCGACGCGACGCCCGCGGCGGAGACCCCGCCGGAGGCCGACCCTGCCCCTGCAGCATCCGGTGAAGAAAAGCCGGCCGCATGAGCGAGACAAGCGCCATGGCTGCACCGACAACAAAAAGCCTCGACGGCAGGACGGTGCTTGTCACCGGGGCGACGCACGGCATCGGCCGGGCGGTGGCGCTGGCCTTGGCGGCCGCGGGGGCCCGCGTCGCGATCCATGGCCGTTCGGCTGCCGCGGCCGACGAGGTGGCCGGTGCGCTTGCCGACCACGGTGGCTGTGTCGGCCGGTTTCTCTGTGACCTTGCCAGTCATGACGAGCTTCCGCGGCTCGTCGATGGCGTGACTGCGGCGCTGCCCGACCTCGACACGGTCGTCCTCATCGCCGGAGCCGATGTCCTCACCGGGGCGGCTGCAGCGTGGAGCTTCGAGCGGAAGCTCGATCAGCTGCTGCGGGTCGACGTCGGGTCGACGATGATCCTCGCGCGGGCGTTCGGCCGGCGGATGAAGGCCCGTTGGCAGGATGAGCAGGCGGCGACAGGGAAGGCTCGCGGCGCGATCGTGACCACCGGCTGGGATCAGGCGGAGACCGGCATGGAGGGGGATTCGGGCGAGCTGTTCGCGGCGACGAAGGGGGCGGTGATGGCGTTCACGCGAAGCGCGGCCCGGTCGCTCGCGCCTGAAGTGCGGGTCAATTGCGTCGCCCCGGGGTGGATCCGCACGAAGTGGGGAGAGGGGGCAAGCGACGTCTGGCAGAAGCGGGCCGTGCGCGAGAGTATCCTGAGGCGCTGGGGCGAGCCGGCTGACATCGCCGCCGCGGTGGCGTGGCTCGTCTCCCCCGATGCGGCGTTCGTCACCGGACAGGTGATCCCTGTCAACGGCGGATTCCGTCGGGCCTGAGCCGGAGACCTTTTCTGACGCCACCGGCACCCTCGAAGGGCTCGTGGGCTGAAAGACCCGTGGAACGGCGCGTCGATCGGCGAAAGCAACGGCGGGAATCCGCGCTGCTGGCTCGCGGCTCGGACATGGGTAACCTTTTATCCTCGAGCATCCTCGATTGAACGGGCCATGCGTCGAGCGTTCGAGGAACGTTCCGTTGCTGCCCTTCCTCCAACTGCGACGCGGGATTCGGACATGCCTCTTGGCCAGCGAATTGACGCGATCGGGGCGCTCACGGGAAGCGGGGCCCGGGTGAGGGCCGTCGGCTTGATTGCTACCGCGTTTGTCGCGTTCGCTGTGGTAGCGCGCGGCTCGGCTGCTGATGCGCCGGCGGAGAAGACGACGGCGGTGAGTGTGCCGATCGAGCGAGTGCTCGTCATCGATCAGGAGGGGCCCACGCGTCCGGCGTTCGTGCAGTTCCTGGAGGGATTCCGAGCGGAGGTGGCCGAGGCGAAGGCGGCGCCTCCCGAGGTGTTCATCGAGAAT
>CAJAYZ010000245.1 GCA_903949225.1 uncultured Planctomycetaceae bacterium | reverse complement strand
CGGCGCCACGGTAGGTCTCCGTGTGCCCCTTCTGCCGGCCGAAGCCGCGAACCTCGGTGACGGTCATGCCGCGGACACCGGCGGCGTTGAGGGCGTCCTTGACCTCTTCGAGCTTGAAGTGGCGGATGATGGCTTCGATCTTCTTCATGGCACAGACTCCTGGACAGGGTGTGTGGGTGTGGTCCTCAGGGCACCGATCCTCGAGACCGGCCCTCGGGAGACTTCCTCATGCACTCGGCGTGCCATTCGGTGGGGAAGAGTTCATTCCCGTGTTTCAAGCCTCCGTGACCGCTTTCGGGAGCACCGAAGCGGGGCACGATCCGTCGCGCCGGTGGCACAGCGCTCGTCTCGCTGCCGGCCTGATCACGCCCCGAAAGACCAGGGAAACAGGCCGAAGAGAGGGCTGTCGCGCTGGCGTGGCGCGGTGTCGCGCCGATGAGACAGCCTGCCTGGGCGGGAGGGCCGTGGCTGGCTGCCGAGGAGGCGAATGCGATCAACCGATGGAATCGGCCGGGGGGGCATCGCCCCTCGGCTCTGGCGGCCGGCGGAAGCTCGCCCCATCGAGCGCGTGGGATTTCATCAGCCGGTAGAGCGTGCCACGGGGCAGGCGGGCCTCCCGGGCGGCGGCCGAGACGTCGCCGAGATGACGGGTGAGGAGTTCGATGAGATACGTGCGCTCGAAGCGAGCCACCTGTTCGGCCCGCTGGGCAAAAAAGCCAATCGCGCCCGCCTCGGCGCCAGCAGAACGCCCCGCCGCCGTGACGACGTCGTCGGGGAGATCATCGACCCCGGCCATCGGTCCGCGGGCCATGGCGATCGCCCGGCGGACGACGTTTTGCAGTTCGCGGACGTTCCCCGGCCAATGGTAATTCTTCAACACCTGATAGGCATCGGTCGAAAGCCCGGCCACCGGCCTCCCCATCTCCTGGCCGGCGCGGTTGGCAAACCACTCCGCCAACAGGCCGATGTCGTCGCCGCGCACCCGCAGGGGGGGAAGATCGATCCTGACGACATTGATGCGGTAGAAGAGATCGCGGCGGAAGGCGCCCCGCTCCACCATCTCGTCGATCGGCCGCGACGTGGCGGCGACGACACGGACGTCGACGGCGTTCTCCTGACGGGCGCCGACCCGCCGCACGCGACGCTCCTGAAGGACGCGGAGGAGCTTCGCCTGGAGCGGAAGGGGCAACTCACCGACCTCGTCGAGGAACATCGTGCCGCCGTCGGCAAACTCGATCAGCCCCATCCGGCGAGCATCGGCGCCGGTGAACGCGCCCCGCTCGTGGCCGAACAGTTCGCTCTCCAAAAGCGCGTCGGGGATCGCGCCGCAGTCGACCGGCACGAACGGCCCCTGTGCCCTCCGGCTCCGCTGGTGGATCGCCCGCGCGACGAGCTCCTTGCCGGTCCCCGTCTCGCCGGTGACGAGGACGTCGACGTTGCTGGCCGCCACCCGCTCGATGACGGAATAGACCTGCCTCATCGGCGGACTCTCGCCGAGGAATCCCTCGAACGAATAGGGGCGTTCGACGACCCGACGGAGCACCTCCTCGGCGTCGCGCTTGCGGCTCGTCGCCAACAGCCTCACCAACGCATCCTCGAGCCCCGCCTCGACCAAATCGAGCGCGAGGTAGTCGCACGGCCCCGCCTGGAGGCAGGATCGGGCGGCTTCGACCGACGGGTGCGGATCGACGACGAGGAGGGGGAGACGGGGGTCGGCGCCCCGGATGGCCTCGTGGAGAGCTTCGGCAGACTGCCCGCCACGGATGGTGACGATGCCGAGATCCCAGGCGTCCCGAGAGAGGCTATCGACCGCCTTGGCCAGCGACGACTCGAAGCGCAGCTCCATCGGCTGGAGCCTGGCCACGAGACGGGCATAGGGAAGGCCGGTCGGTCCGGCGGCGTCGACAACGAGAATACGCGGCTGTCGCATGGCGAATGAGGACCGTCGTCCGGGGACCGCGAACCGCGCGGATCCGGAGATCCGCCGGCCGTGACTGGGGGGACCGGGCAGTGGTCGCGCCGGCCGCCTGTCCCGCGCTCCTGCCGTGGAGTATGCAGGGCATCGGGAAAGGGGGCAAATGCCCCTTGCCCGCCGCCTGCCGACGCCGCCGGGCTCTGGTACATTCGTCGAAATAGAAGCCCTCTCCCGACCACCGGAGTTCTCCCTCGCATGCCGATCGATCCGTACGCTGCCTGCCCCGGGGGAACGGGGAAGAAGATCAAGTTCTGCTGCCAGGATCTCGTCGGCGAACTCGAGCAGGTCGAGCGGCTCCTCGAGGGAGAACAGGTGACCGCGGCCCTCGAACAGGTCGAGCGCCAACTCGCCAAGACCCCGGGGAGGGCCTGCCTCCTCGCCACCCGAACAAAGCTCCAGCTCGCAACCCGGAAGTTCGTCGAGGCGGCGGCGGGATCGGCCGAGTTCCTCGCAGCGTTCCCCGCCAACCCCCTCGCCCTCGGGCAGGCGGCGGTTGCGGAGGCGATCAACAGCCGGATCCAGGAGGCGGCCGGTCTTTTCGACAAGGCGCGGGAAACCGCCGGCAGTGAGATTGGCCCGGAGATGGAGCGGATCGCCGCGACCCTTGTGCAGGTGGCCGCCCAGACCGGCCACACCGGCTTCGCTCAAGGAATCGTCGAATGGCTCTCCGATGCCGGCATCGGGACCCCGGAAGACCGGCAGATGCTGGCCTCGGTGGTCGGTTCGGCCGGTGTCCCCTCGGCGTTGCGGGCCCGCGTTCCCTTCGAGAGTTGCCCGGAGGATTCTCCGTGGCGCTTCGAGTTTGACAACGGCCTCAAGGCGGCCCGCGAGTGGCGGCTCGGCAAGGCGCTGACAACGTTCCGCAGCCTGAAGCAATTGGCGGGGCAGAGCCCGGAAGTGTTCACGAACCTGGCCCGGGTCTGTGAACTCCTCGCCCTCCCCTATGAAGCGGCCGAGGCATGGGCGACCGTGGCGAAGCTCCGCCATGCCGATCACGATACGGCGGTGGAGGCTACGGGCCGGGCGATGGCGCTGGAAACCGAGGCCGATCAGGACCGCTCCCCGGTCATTCCCCTGATCCGCGTCGCCGGGCCCCTGCCGGCTGAGGTCGCCTCCGGGGACGGCCTCGATCTCCTCGAAGACCGCTTCCGCAAAGATGGCCGAATCGAGCCCACCCCGTTCGAACGCTCGGAGTGGGTGTCGCGTGGGGCAGT
>CAJAYZ010000244.1 GCA_903949225.1 uncultured Planctomycetaceae bacterium | reverse complement strand
CGACGATGTCGCCAAGGCGGCCGAGCGGCTCATCGGCGGCTTGGGTGATCAGCGGAGCGTGTTCCGGCCGGCGCCGGCCGTGCCGCTCGAAGACCGCGGCCGGATGCGCGTCACCCCGCGGCACATGGCCTATCTGAAGATCTCAGAGGGCTGCGACCGGACCTGCACGTTCTGCGCGATCCCCAAGATGCGCGGCAAGCATGCGACGAAAGCGATGGAAGAGGTGATCCGCGAGGCCCACGAGCTCGCCGCCGACGGCGTCAAGGAGCTCGTCGTCGTCGCCCAGGATACGACCTACTATGGAATGGATCTCTACGGCGAGCCGAGGCTCGTGGAGCTGCTCGGCGAGCTCGAGAAGGTCGAAGGGCTCGAGTGGATCCGGCTGATGTACCTCTACCCGGAGCACTTCTCCGACCGGCTCATCGGCAGAATTGCCGACTCTGCAAAGATCGTCCCCTATCTCGACATGCCGCTCCAGCATGCCAGCGACCCGGTGCTCAAGCGGATGCAGCGGCGCGTGTCACGAAAGCCGACCGAGGACCTGCTCGGCAAGCTGCGGAAGCGGATCCCCGATCTCGTCCTCCGGACGACGTTCATCACCGGCTTCCCCGGCGAGACCGATGCGCAGTTTGAGGAGATGGTCGACTTCGCCCGGCAGTGGCGGTTTGAGCGCGTCGGGGTGTTCACCTATTCCCTCGAGCCAGACACGCCGGCGGCGAAGCTCGACGGCCATCTCCCAGAGGAGGTGAAGGCCGCCCGCCGCGACCAACTCATGGAAGTGCAGCAGGGGATCGCCCACGATCATGCCCGCAAGCAGGTGGGGCGGATCGTGGATTGCATCGTCGACGGGCCGAGTGGCGAGCGCGACGACGTCTGGCTCGCCCGCTCCACCGGCGACGCCCCCGACATCGACTGCCTGGTCTATCTCACGGCGCCGGGGAGCGGCCCCGAAGAGCCCCTCACCGGAGAGATCCTCCCGGTGGAGATCGTCGCCTCGAGCGGCTACGACCTCGCCGGCGTGCCGGCCGAGGAATGACCGCGATGAGCAAGCGCTCGAGTCCCCCCGCCACCGATCTGGTCTGGACCGTCCCGAATCTGCTGTCAGCAGCGCGGATGGTCCTTTCGATCGTCTTCTTCGTCCTCATCGAGCGGGAGGATTTCGCCGCCGCCACGGTCCTCTTTCTCCTCGCCGCCACGACCGACTGGGTCGATGGCTGGTATGCCCGCCGCTTCAATCAGGTGAGCCGGCTGGGGCGGATCCTCGATCCGCTCGTCGACAAGGTGCTCGTCTGCGGGGCGTTTATTTTTCTGGCGGCACGAGGGGGGACGTCGATCCTCCCCTGGATGGCGGTCGTCGTCGTCGTCCGCGAGCTCGTCGTCACCGCCGTCCGCGCTGAGATGGAACGAGCCGGGCGCGACTTCTCTGCCGGGATGGCCGGAAAGCTGAAGATGGTGCTCCAGTGCGCCGCGGTGGCAGTCGAATTGGGGCGGCTCGGATTCCCCCGCCTGTTTACCGGCGTCGACGCGAGGGGACTTGCCTCGGGGCTCGCCTGGGCCGCTGTGATCCTGACGGCCTATTCCGGTGCCGAGTATGTCGTGAAGGCCTGGCCGGTGCTCACCGGCCGCGATTCGGCTTCCCGTTCCTGAGCTTACTCCCGATCCTGAACTTAGAAGGTTGCACCGCCCTCATGATCGCTGCTCCTTTGCCGTTGTTCCTGCCGCTGCTGGCTGCCGAGGCCGGGGCACTGGCGGGGGAGAGCGCGGCAGAGGTGGGCACGGCGGCGCTCGGCTGGGGAGGGGTGGCCTTGGCCATCGCGGCGAGCGTCTTCGTCGCGGCCCGGATCTGGCAGTGCGAGTCACGCGGCGAAACGGTCGTGCCGGGGCGGCCTTGGCCGGCGGCGGCGTGGAGCGGAGCGGCGGTGCTGTTTGTCGCCTGCGGATGGCTGCTCGTCGCAGCTTTCTGCGTCAGCCTCCTGCCTGCCGATGCCCCACTCCTCAACCGGATGGCCGCGCAGGCCGCCGGATCGATTGTTGCCACCCTCGCCGTCGTCGCGGCGCTGCGGGCCCACGGGGCCTCGTGGGAGGCGATCGGCTTGTCGAGCGACGACGCTGCCGTCGACTGGCGCTTGGCCCTTGGCGGGCTGGCGCTCGTCACCGGCCCGCTCCTGTTGATCTCGGCGGCGCTCGATCGGCTCGTGAGCTACGAACATCCCGTCATCGATACGCTTCTGTCGGAGCACGGGCCGGGGGCGATTGCGATCGTCGTCATCACCGCCGTGATCGCCGCGCCGATCGCCGAGGAGCTCTTCTTCCGCCGCATCCTCCTCGGCTGGATCGATGCCCGCGTGCCCTCGACCGGCGGGAGCGTGGCGATCCTTGCCTCGGCGCTGCTCTTCGGGCTGTCGCACTGGGGGCAGGGGCTCGCCTGGATCCCGCTGGTGCTCTTGGGCATCGCCCTTGGCGAATTGGCCCAGCGCCGCGGCTCGCTGATGCCGGCGATCCTCCTCCATGCCCTGTTCAATGCGGTGAGCGTCGTGATTCTCGTCCTCCAAATCGCCACAGGCTCGATGCGGCCGTCCGGCTGAGGGGCAAAAAATCGATCTGGCCGGAAACGGGCCAGCCGCGGCACAATTTTGTCTGCCGGCTTGGCGGCCGCCAGCGTTTGTGTCACCTCCGCTCTTCGGATCTCTCCCCTTGTCCCGCACCCTCGTCTCCCGGATCACCGATCGGCTCACGTACGTCGCGGTCCGTGTGGCGATCTGTGTCGTCCAGGCGCTTCCTCGACCGGCGTGTGAACGGGGGGCCCGGACGCTGGCCCGATTCATCGCCCGCTCGGTGCGGATTCGGCGCTCGGTGGTCCGCGAGAACCTGCGGATCGCCTTCCCCGACTGGTCGGAGGCCCAGGCCGACCGGACGATCGAGGCGATGTGGGAGCACTTCCTCCTCATGGTCGTGGAGATCGCCCACGCCCAACGGGTGATCCAGAAGACGACCTGGCGGAAGCACCTCCGCTTCCACGGGATGGAGCAGATGGTGCGGATGCTGTGGAGCGACCGGCCGAAGGTCATCCTCTCGGGGCATTACGGCAATTTCGAACTGGCCGCCTACCTGTTCGGCGTCTTCGGATTCCGGATCTATTCGGTGGCCCGCGTCCTCGACAACCCGCTCCTCGACCGATTTGTGACCCAGTTCCGCGAGTCGCGTGGGCAGCGGATCCTTCCCAAGAAGGGAAGCGCTCCGGACGTCGAGCTTGCCCTCCAGGCCAACGGCGCCATCGGCCTCCTCGGCGATCAGGCCGCCGGGCCAAAGGGGGCGTGGGTCGAGTTCTTCGGCCGTCCGGCGAGCGTCCACAAGGCGATCGGCCTGTTTGCCGTCTCCTCGGGCGCCCCGATCATGGTCTGCTCGGCAACGAGGCGCCACGGGCTGTTCGACTACGACATGCGGCTCGAGGGGACTGCCGATCCGGCCCTCGGTGGAGCGGAGACGGCGGGCCTCAAGGAGATCTCGCAGTGGTACACCTCGCTCCTCGAAGCTTCCATCCGCCGGGCCCCCGAGCAGTATTGGTGGGTGCATCGTCGATGGCGGGGGGAGCCGGTACAGGCTAAAGTACGCAAGCCCCGTCCTCCCGGGCCCGATGCAGGCGTGGAGGCGGCCTGATCCCCGTTTCGGCGGGCGGATCGTGGTTGGGCCGAAAGGGCGGAGCTTTCTTGATGGTGGTTGTGGCTCGAGGCACTGGAGTGCCGCACCGGCCCGACCGAATCGAACCCTTGGCGGAAATTGAATGTCGGAGTGGTTGCCGATCGCCGCAGCAAGCGAATGCCCCTCGGGCACGAGCCTCGAGCGGGTCGTCGGGAACAGGATCGTGGCGCTTGCCAACCTCGACGGCGTCTGGCACGCCATTGACGGCCTCTGCCCGCACCAAGGAGGGCCGCTGGGCACCGGGAAGCTTTGCGGGGCGCTCCTCACCTGTCCCTGGCACGGTTGGCAATTTGACATGCCGACCGGCCGTCACCGCCTCTCCGCCACCGTCACCCAGCCGCGCTTCGACGTCCGCGAGGCCGAAGGCCAAGTCCTCATTCGGGTCGAGTCGGGCTCGCCGGTGGAAGTTCCGCCTGCCGAAGTCGGCACAGCAGGGGGACCGACGGCGTGATCGAGATCCGGGCCTTCCGCAATGAGGATCCCCCCCGGCTCGCCGCCGTCTGGCGGGCCGCCGACCTCGGTCCGGCGGCGATGCAACCGATGACGCCGCCGCTCCTGGAAGCGTGCGTCTTTTCCAAGCCCTACTTCGATCGGCGCGGGCTCGTCGTCGCCCTCGACGACGGCGTGATGGTCGGATTCGCCCAGGCCGGATTCGGGCCCAATGCCGACCGCTCCGGCGTCGACACCCGCGAGGGCTCGACGCTCCTCATCGCCGTCGTCCCTCACCCCCGCGCTGAGGAGATCGGCGATCGGTTGCTCGCGGCCTGCGAGGATTACCTCCGCGGCCGCGGGGCGAAAGTGCTTTACGGCGGCGGCTCGGCGGCGATGCGGAGCTTTTACCTCGGCCTCTACGGCGGCTCCGACATGCCGGGGATCCTCGATTCCTCGGCGACGATGCAGCAGGTCTTCCGCCGCGCCGGCTATGTCGAGCACGACCGGGTGGCGATCCTCCAGCGGGCGCTCGCCGGATTCCGTCCCCCCGTCAACCGCCATCAACTCGCCATCCGCCGCACCACGCACCTCCGCGTCATCGACGAGCCGGCCCGGCGGACCTGGTGGGAAGCAGCGACGACCACGGGAATGGCGCTGCGCCGCTATGAGCTCTGCGGTGAGGGGGACCGGCTCATCGGCTCGGCGTCGTTTTGGGACATGCAGCCGCTGGCGAGCGTGTGGGGCGTCGCCGCTGCGGGGCTTCTCGATGTCGAGGTCGAGGGGGGAAGGCGGCGCCAGGGACTGGCCCACTTCCTCCTTGCCGATGCGCTCCAGGACCTCGGCCGCGAAGGGGTGACGCTCGTCGAGACGCACGCCTCGCGCTCCAACGTCGCGGCCCTGATGCTGTTCTCGAAGCTCGGCTTCGAGGCCGTCGAACACGGCACGCTCTTCCGGAAGCCGTAGCGTTCCGTGGACAAAGCCTCCGAGGCTCTTCCGGCTGAAGGCCAGGGGCCCGGTGCGGGTCAGTCGGTGGCGGTTGTTGGCGACGAACGCCCAGCGAGCTCCTCGACGTGGGCCTT
>CAJAYZ010000243.1 GCA_903949225.1 uncultured Planctomycetaceae bacterium | reverse complement strand
GGGAATCCGTGGGCGGATGGCGCGGCACGCGGCGGGGTGAAAGAGCTTTCGGAGCCCGTCTGACATCGACGCTCCGTTCACGTCGACGGCGGGGGTGGACGTTGAGGTGTGGGTGCTCTCTGTCGCAGAAAGCGATCGCGGCGGCCACGGGTGCAACAAGAGGAGTGACCATGCAAGCGATGACACATGGAAGAGCCGTTCCTCGCCAGCGATTTTCGCAGGAGGGGGTAGGCCTTGATCGAGATCGTGATCGCTCCGTGTGGAAGGGAACCGTGGTGATGGTCGTCGCGGCTCTCGCCGTGGTCGTTAGCGCATCCCGCAGCGGCGACGCGCAGAGTTCTGATCCGCGTGATCCGCTCTACAACGCCGCCGTCGACGGCACCCATGAGGACGGCACGCTCGGCACGACGAGCGGTTTCTGGCAGCAGTTGCGGGATTCAAGTGCATCACGAGCCCTCACGCAGATCGTCGGGCCTGGGGATGGCAACATCTGGACGACGATCGCCGGGGTGCAGTACGTTCAGATGTCGACGATCATCGACGCGACGAGCGCTGCGTTCTTTGCGGGGAGAAATCCGGGTGAACTGATCACGGCCCCGATTCCATCGGGGCAGCCGGGCGACGTCTTTGACATCGATGGCATTTGGCTCACCCCCGGCAATGACCTCACCAACTACCTCCTCGCGCGGAGGAGCGAATGGGGGCCGGGCACCGGGACGACAGCCGCCGAGCGGGCGACCCAGGCCGTCGGTGGCCCGCTCTCTGCCGCTTGGATCTATCAGGTCAGCTTGTGGGTCGAGCCGACGTTGCTGTTCCGTCCGGCGGTGCAATGGTCGATCGCCGACGGGACGATTCTCCAGACGGCGGATCATCTCAGCTGGAATGACCTCTTGGCCCAAGGCTTCGACGTCGATCAGATCGCCGGCCAACGGGCAGGGCCCGGGTTTGTCCTCACCGATCCTGGCAATGCCACCCTCCAGACAGCGTTGACCTTTTCTGAAGTGACCGGGGGGAGTGACTATGCCTCGGCCAGCGCCGACGCCGGCAACGACGTGAACGAGTGGTTCAATGGATGGTGGAACAACAGTCGGGGGACTGGCGACGGAGGGAGTTTTCCGTTCCCCTGGACAGCCCTCGGGTTCACCTACGATTGGTATTACCAGGACAAGGCGGGGGGAGATCTGGCCGGCGTCATCGGCCGATCGGGGCTGTCGGAGTTTGTCTTTCCACAAAACTTTGCCGGCGGCACTCTGTTTCCCTACCGTCTGGCCGTCGGCCCGCGGCTGATCGACGTCGTTCTCGCCGTTCCGGAGATCGACCCACATGCCTTCGGCACCACGGTCGCCATGCTGATCGGTGCCTTCGGGTTGCTCGAGCGGCGGTTGCGGCGCTGCGAGCGTCCGGCTCTGAACGCGTGAGGGCGGGGGGGACCCGATCCGCGGGCGATCAGGCTCGATCGCCGTCGAGGGAGTGGAGGAGGAGGCCGCCGACATGGTTCGAAAGGCTCCTCGCCTGGCCGACCGAGAGTCGCCGCAGGCTCT
>CAJAYZ010000242.1 GCA_903949225.1 uncultured Planctomycetaceae bacterium | reverse complement strand
GTGTGGCAACGATCGTCAGCCGGCAGCACGGGGGCCGAGGCCGGCGGCCGGTGGCGTGTCGGACGAATGGCCGACATCCCGCATCTTCTGACGGGCCCGCGACAGCGCCGGTCCGATCGATCCCAGCGGCAGTCCGGTCAGCCGGCTGATCTCGCCGTAGCTGCGGGCCTCGAGGTGATGGAGTCGGATCAGTCTGGCCTCGTCCGGCTCCAGGCAGCCCATCAGCCCCTCGATCTCCTCCCGATCGGAGCGGCGCTGGTCGGCGTGCCGATCGACGACCGCCGCGCCGGCGGTGGGGAGGTCGACGCGGACAACGTGGGCATCGGCCTGGGAGAGCATTCGCACCGCGGTTCGGCGGGCGATGACTGCGAGGTAGGTGGCGAGGCTCGAGCGGCCCGCAAAGCCGCGGAGCACCGCTGCGTTTTCTTTCAGGACCTCGACGAGTATTTCGGCGATCACGTCGTCGCGATCAACCGCCGAGAGGGCCAGACGCCGCTGGCTGCAGGTCCTGTCGACCACGTGGTGAAAGAGTCCGGCGAATCGATCGACGAAGCGATCCCAAGCCCCCGGAGCCCCCCGGAGGCAGTCCTGCACGAGCGCGGCATCCTCCGGGCTCCCTGGCCCGTTGGTCGCTCGATTGGCACCTGGCCCGCTCACGGTGACGCCTCCAGGCAGCCTGCCAGCCCAGGCCCGCCCCTGTCCCGATCATACGGCCGAGGTTTCCGGCCACCAATCGCAGTCCGCGACGACTCACGGAACGGGCCTGAAAAAGCCGATTCGTTTCGTTGACAGGGTTTCGGGTTCGACCTACCATTCCGCGCAGTCGCCCCGCCTTCCCAACGCACTACCGTCTCCTGGAGATGACTCGATCATGACCCATGTCGTCGCCGAACCCTGTTTTGCCTGCAAGTACACCGACTGCGTCGTGGTGTGCCCCGTCGAGTGCTTCTACGAGGGGGACAAGATGGTCTACATCCACCCCGACGAGTGCATCGACTGTGAGGCCTGCGTTCCGGAGTGTCCGGTCGAGGCCGTCTTCCACGAAGACAACCTCCCGGCCGACTGGAAGGATTTCAAGGAACTCAACGCCGAGATGTCACCGCAGTGCCCGGTGATCACCGAGAAAAAAGATCCGCTGTGTTGAGTGCGGGCCATCCGGCCCGCAGTGGGCGGGGCGGCGGCTGACGCCGCACCGCCCCGCGGGCCGCGAGGCGAAGCCTCGGGCCAGCTCAGCGAAGATCGACGGTCCAGTAGGCGCTGTCGACGAAGCTCCGCCAACTCTCGTACTTCGGGTTGCCGAGTTTCACCGAGAGCAGCGGGCTGCGACGGGGCTTGACGGGTTGCCTGATCAATTGCATGCGGGCCTCGTGGGGCGTCCGGCCCCCCTTTCTCACGTTGCAGCCCACGCACGCGCAGACGATGTTTTCCCAGCTCGTGATCCCGCCTCGGCTCCGCGGGACAACGTGATCGAGCGACAACTCGCTCGTGGGGAAGCCGCGGCCGCAGTACTGGCACTGGTTTCCGTCGCGGGCGAACACATTGCGGCGATTGAATCGCAATCCCTGCCGCGGGCCCCGGTCGCAGGCGACGAGGCGGATCACCCGCGGAGCCTGAAGGTCGAAGCCGACCCCCCGCACCCAATCCTCATCGGGCGTGCGGAAGGCGGAGCGGAGTTGCGACAACTCGCGCCACGACTCGAGCGAATGAGCCGCGAATTGCCCCTGCTCGATGTGCACAACTTCGGCGAGCTGCCGAAAGAGAAGCGTCACGGCACGCCGCACATTCGTGACATGCACGGCGACGAACGAGCGATTGAGCACAAGGACGCTCGACGTCAGCGACGACGGCGTCAACGATGCCACCCCGAAAGGGGCACCCGGAACCGGCTGCGCGGTGTTCGCCATCCCGTACATCGGAATCCTGACGGATCGTGGGGAGCTTGCGAGACTTTGAAAGTCTAGTCGGTGGGGTCGTCGCTTGCCAAACGTCCACCCATGCCTTCTCCGTATCGCGCCAGGGAGGAACCGTCTCCGACGGCTGACGAGTCCCTTGCCTTCGACGCAGATTGCGGGCAGACTCTCGAACACGACCACCGGGCGACGCCGGAAGACGCTGTTCCCCCCGAGAACACACGATGCTCCACTACTCCTGTGACGCCTGCAAACGCCCGATCCACCCCCACACCGACGTGCGGCACGTCGTGAAGATTGAGGTGTTTCCGGCGGTCGAGGACATGTCGGGAAATTCTTCCGCCATGGCCGAAGAAGCCGATCATCTCGATGCGATGCATGAAATCCTCGAGCGGATGGGGGAGGATGATCTCCCCTTCGACGATGGCGCGAGGTCCTTGCGATTCGACCTCTGCGATGCCTGTCGGCAGCGGTTCGTGAAAAACCCCCTCGGCATCAAAACGGGCAAGCAACTCGACTTCAGCAACAACTAATCCCCTCACCCCCCGGAGTCGATTCCGTCCATGGCTTCCAGCACCCTGTCGATCGCAGCGATCCCCGGAGACGGCACCGGCCCTGAAGTCACCGCCGAGGCGATCAAGGTGCTTGCCGCAGTGGCGGCGCTCGAGGGGATCTCGTACGACATTGAAACGCTCGACTGGGGCGGGGATCGCTACCTGCGAACCGGCGAGATCATTCCCGACGGCGGCCTCGACCTGCTCCGCCGCAAGGATGCGATTTTCCTCGGGGCGATCGGCCACCCCGGCGTCACCCCGGGCATTCTCGAGAAGGGCCTCCTGCTGGAGTTGCGCTTCAAACTCGATCAGTACATCAACCTCCGCCCTGTGAAACTGCTCCCCGGCGTGGAGACCCCGCTGGCCGGACGCGGCCCGGGGGACATCGACTTCGTCGTCGTCCGCGAAAACACGGAAGATCTCTACTGCGGCGTTGGCGGCTATCTCAAAAAGGGCACGCCCGACGAGGTGGCCGTGCAGCAGGCGATCTACACCCGCAAGGGATGCGAGCGGTGCATCCGCTGGGCCTTCGACTACACGCGGAAGCGCAACAGCCCCAAGAAGACGCTCACGCTGGTCGCCAAGACCAACGTGCTCAC
>CAJAYZ010000241.1 GCA_903949225.1 uncultured Planctomycetaceae bacterium | reverse complement strand
GGGCGAGGGCGCAAGCACGTTTTCGTCGCCTCGGCGGGAATCCTCCCCTTGTTCATGTGAAGGCCAATCCGACTTGACGCGAGCGGATCGCTTCGATCCATCGGACGCAGGGGCGGGCGCGACGCCGTCACCCGGCTTCCTGCCACGGAGCTTCTGCCCGGATTGAAGGCCCGGCGGCGCTGGAGTTGGCCACGGGAGGGCGATGTGAAACAATTAAGGCATGATCACTACCTGCCGCCTGCTCGCTTCGGCCGTTGCCCTGTTTGCCGTCGTTGCCGCCGCGGGGCTTGTGCGCGCCGAGGGGCCCGACTTCGGCCGCGAGGTCCGG
The DNA here is from genome assembly GCA_903949225.1 of uncultured Planctomycetaceae bacterium. GTDB lineage: Bacteria > Planctomycetota > Planctomycetia > Pirellulales > UBA1268 > QWOP01. The sequence goes on along the minus strand of CAJAYZ010000241.1, from coordinate 2,252 downwards.
CCGATCCTCGCCAACCGCTGCTTCAAGTGCCACGGCCCCGACGACGGCACGCGCGCCGGGGGCCTACGCCTCGACCGGCGCGACGACGCCCTCGCCGAGGCCGATTCGGGGAACCGGGCGATCGTCCCGGGCCACACCGACGACAGCGAGCTCGTGGCTCGGATCAACAGCGCCGACGCCGACGTCGTCATGCCCCCGCCCCACACGAAGGCGGAGCTCACGGCCGAGGAGAAGGGGATCCTCGAGGCATGGATCGCTGCCGGTGCCCCCTACGCCGAGCACTGGGCGTTTGGGAAGCCGGTGCGGCCGTCCGTGCCGAAGGTGGCAGACGCGGCTGGCGTTGCGGCACCGGTCAATCCGATCGATTTCTTCGTCCGCGACCGGCTCGCCCGCGAAGGGCTGCGGCCGGGAGTCGAAGCCGATCGGGCCACGCTCTGCCGGCGCGTCCACTTCGATCTGGTCGGCCTGCCGCCGACGCCAGCCGAGCTCGACGCCTTCGTCGCCGACAACAGCCCCGAGGCTTATGAAAAGCTCGTCGATCGATTGCTTGCCAGCCCGCGGTATGGCGAGCGCTGGGCGCGGCGGTGGCTCGACCTGGCCCGCTATGCCGACACCAACGGCTATGAGAAGGACCGCGAGCGGCGGATCTGGCCCTATCGCGACTGGGTGATCCGGGCTCTCAACGACGACATGCCCTTCGACGCCTTCACGCGCCGCCAAATCGCTGGCGATCTCCTCCCCGGCGACACGGCCGACGACATCGTCGCCACCGGCTTCCATCGCAACACGATGATCAATGAGGAGGGGGGGATCGATCCGCTCGAGTTTCGCTATCTGGCGATGGTCGATCGGGTGAGCACCACCGGCGTCACCTGGCTCGGGCTGACGACCGGCTGCGCGCAGTGCCACAACCATAAATATGATCCCCTCACCCAGGCCGACTATTACGGGCTGTTTGCCTGCCTCGACAACGCCGACGAGCCGGAGTGGGTGATCCCCGACGCCGAGCAGGCGAAGGCCGTGGCCGAGGCGACCGCCCGGCTCGAGACGGCGTGGAACGAGCTGCCGGGAAAGTGGCCTCTCGTTCCCGCCGCCGAAGGACAGCCGGCACCGACGCCGCTCGAGGAACGCTTCGCCGGCTGGGAGCGGGAGGAAGCAGGCAAGGCGATCGACTGGCGGATCGTGACGCCGCAGTCGTGGCAGACCTCCATGCCGCACTTGAGCATCCGCGACGACGGCTCGATCCTCGCAAGCGGCGATGTCACCAAGAGCGACCGCTACGAGATCGTCCTCCCCGCAGCCGACCATCCTGTGCAGGCGATCCGCCTCGAGGTCCTCCCCGACCCGAGCCTGCCGGCCTATGGCCCGGGCTTGGCCTGGTACGAGGGGCCGAAGGGGGACTTTTTCCTCTCGGAGCTCGAGATCACGGCGGGCGGAGCACGGGTGGCAGTAGCCGCGGCGAGCGATTCCTTCAATGGCACCGCGGCCTTCTCCGGGGGCAAGAGCACCGCGTCGCTCGCCCTCGATGGCGACATGTCGAGCGGGTGGAGCACCAATGGCGATCAGGGGCGGCCCCATGCAGCGGTGTTCACGTTTGCCGAGCCGGTCGCCACCGGGACGCCGATCGAGTGTGTGATGAAGTTCGAACGCCATTACGCCTGCCCGCTTGGCTGCTTCCGGCTCTCGGTGACGGGGGCGAAGGGCGCCGAGGCCCGAGGGCTCACGGCATCTGAAGAGGCGGCCCTGCGGAAGCCGGCCGCGGAGCGGACCGAGGCGGAACGCGGGGCTGTGCGGCGTCGGTTTCTCGCTGCCGCCCCGGAGCTTGTTGAGCCGATGAAGGAGATCCGCGGACTCGAAGCGCAGCTCCGCGGTGGGCCGACGACGCTCGTTCTCCGTGAGCGCCCGGCCGACAACCCGCGGAAGACATTCCTCCGCCATCGCGGGGAATACACACAGGCCCGGCAGGAGATCGCCCCGGCCGTGCCGGCGTTTCTCCCCGGCCTGCCTGAGGGCACTCCCGCCAATCGGCTGGCGCTGGCCGAGTGGCTCGTGTCGGGAAGTCATCCGCTCACCGCCCGGGTGACGGTCAACCGGCAGTGGCAGGCCTTCTTCGGCCGCGGCATCGTGCCGACGCTCGAGGATTTCGGATACCAGGGGACGCGCCCTTCGCATCCGAACTTGCTCGACTGGCTCGCGGTAACGTTTGTGGAAGACTTGAATTGGTCGCTCAAGAAACTCCACCGGCTGATTGT
>CAJAYZ010000240.1 GCA_903949225.1 uncultured Planctomycetaceae bacterium | reverse complement strand
GCCGGCCTCGAGAAGCCGCTTGTCGATCTCGAATGGAAGCGCGCCGTCGCCGAGTGGGGCGAGGTGCGGAAAGGGCGGAATGCCGGAGGAGACGAGCTCAAGCTCGACGGCAAGCTTGTTGCCCGTGGCATCGGCACGCATGCCAATTCGGTGATCGAGGTGGCAGTGCCGGCAGGCGCCACGCGGCTGGTGGGACGGGCCGGGCTCGACGACGGCGGCGCCAACCAAGGCTCCGGGTCGATCCGCTTCGCCATCCACACCAAGGTTCCCGCGCTTCGCCCCAAGCGCGTGCAGGCCGGCGGTGCTGTCGCCCCCGCCGACGGCCCCGCCACGCTCGTCGTCCCAGAGGAACTCGAAGCGACGCTGTTCGCCGGCGAGCCGCTCCTCTCGAGCCCATCTGATATCGATATCGACGCCTCGGGGCGGGTGTGGGTGTGTGAAGTCACCAACTACCGCGGCCGCAAGGACACGCGGCCCGACGGCGACCGGATTCTCGTCCTCGAGGACACCGACGGCGATGGCGCCGCCGACACCTCGAAGGTCTTCTACCAGGGGCGCGACGTCGATTCGGCGCTGGGGATCTGCGTCATCGGCGACGGGCCGGGGCGGAAGGTGATCGTGTCGTGTGCCCCGGACGTGTTCGTGTTCCACGATGACGACGGCGATCTCGTCGCCGATCGGAAGGAGTCGCTGTTTACGAAGACCGGCGACCCGCAGCACGACCACTCCGTCCATGCCTTCTCCGTCGGCCCCGACGGCCGCTGGTATTTCAACTTCGGCAACACCGGCCACGCCGTTCATGACAAGGAAGGCAAGCCGATCACCGACCGGATGGGGAATGTCGTCAACGATAGCGGCAAGCCCTATCGACAGGGGATGGTGTTCCGCTGCAATCCCGACGGCAGCGACTTCGAGGTCCTCGGCAACAACTTCCGCAACAACTACGAAGTGGCGGTCGATTCCTACGGCGCGCTCTGGCAGAGCGACAATGACGACGACGGCAACCAGGGGGTGCGGATTAACTTCGTCATGGAGGGGGGCAACTACGGCTACGTCGACGAGCGCACCGGAGCAGGCTGGCAGGTGCCGCGGACGAATCTCGAAGCGGAAGTCCCGAAGCGGCACTGGCACTTGAACGATCCCGGCGTCGTTCCCAATCTCCTTCAGACCGGCGCCGGCTCGCCGACCGGGATCTGCGTCTACGAGGGAACGCTCCTCCCCGAACGCTTCCGCGGCTCGCTCCTCCATTGCGATGCCGGCCCGAACGTCGTCCGCGCCTACCACGTGAAGGCCGATGGCGCGGGCTATGCCGCCACGAGTGAGAACGTCGCCGACGGCTCGGCCGATCGCTGGTTCCGGCCGAGCGATGTCTGTGTCGCCCCCGATGGCTCGATCTTCGTCGCCGACTGGTATGACCCGGGCGTCGGCGGCCACGGGATGGGGGATGTCGAAAAGGGACGGATCTACCGGATCGCGCCTACCGGCTCGGTCTGGTCGGTGCCGAAGACCGATCTCACTTCGGTGACCGGCGCCGTCGCGGCGCTGGCGAGCCCGAATCTCTCTACGCGAGCCACCGCGCTTGCGCGGCTCGCGAAGGAGCCGGAAGCGGCCGCCAAGGCCCTCGCGGAGGCGCTCGAAAGCCCCACGGACAGCCGCCACGCCGCGCGTCTGGCCTGGGCGCTGGGGGGAATTCCCGGGAAGGGGCCCGCGACCGTGACGAGACTCCTTGGGTCGAAGGATGAGAACCACCGCATCGTCGGCCTGCGGTTGGCCCGCATGGCCGACGCCGACCCGATTGGCACGCTTGAAAAGCTCGCGGCCGATCCGTCGGCGGCGGTCCGTCGCGAAGTGGCGGTGGCGCTTCGCGGCGTTGAAGGGACGCGGGCTGACGCCATCTGGGCAAAGCTCGCGAAGGCACACTCGGCAAGCGATCGCTGGGAGCTCGAGGCCCTCGGCATCGCCGCCCAGGGGCGTGGCGACACGAGCCTTTGGGATGGCCGCCTTGCGGCCTGGCTGGCGTCGGTCGGTGACGCTTGGAAGACTCCCGCCGGCCGCGAGATCGTGTGGCGGAGCCGGGCCGCGGTGTCGCCGAAGCTGATCTGCGAGCTCCTTGCCGATCCGCAGGTCGGCACGTCGGAGTCGCTCGCGCTCATCCGCGCGCTTGACTTCCAGGAGAGCGCGGCGGCTGCGGTGGCGATCCGCGATCTCGTTACCCGCCTCGACGCTCCCGATGAAAAGCTCCAGGTGATCCTCCCCGAACTCGTCCTGCGGATCGATCCGGCCGGCGGGGTCGAGGGGAAGCTCGCCGAGCGGATCGCCGCGGCGGCTGCGGCGGTGCCCGGCACTCAAGCATTTGTCGACATCGTCCAGCGCTTCCGCATCAAAAGCCGCGAGGCTGAGCTTGTCGAGCTTGCCGCCGCCGGCGGCACGACCGATGGCGTGGCCGTGTCGGCGCTCGCGTCGGCGCTCGATCTCGGGGCTGCCGATGCGGTCCGCGCGGCGATCGCGGCGGCCAGTACGGCCTCGGATGAGACGATCGATATCCGTCGCGCAGCGGCCCAGGGGGAGACCCCCGTGTCGCCGGCCGTCACCAAGGCCACCCGCCTCCTTTCGGCCTGTGGCCTCCGCGGCCAGGGGCCGGCGCTCGACATCGTGCTCGAGACGCTCGGCTCGACCGAGGCCTCCCCTGAGATCAAGGGGGCCGCGATCCGTGGGCTGGCCCGCTCCCAAGGAGGGGCTGCCAGGCTCGTGGCGATGGCCAAGGCGGGGGAGCTCACCGGAACGCTGCCGCAGGCGGCGGCGCTTGCCATCTCCGCTTGCCCGTGGGTCGACATTCGTCAGGCGGCGGCCGACGTGCTGCCGCTCCCCAAGGGACGCGGTGGAGAGAAGCTCCCGCCGCTTGCCGATCTCATCAAGCGCAGCGGCAGCGCTGAGAAGGGGAAGACGGTCTTCGCCGGAGTCGGCACGTGTGCGAAGTGCCATGTCGTTCACGGGGAGGGGAAGATGGTCGGCCCCGATCTCTCGGGAATCGGCGCCAAGCTCTCGCGCGAGGCGCTCTACGAATCGATCCTCGCCCCGTCGGCGGCGATCAGCCACAACTACGAGGCCTGGACGGCGCTGACGAAGGACGGCCGGGCGATCACCGGCCTCCTCGTTTCGAAGACGCCGCAGCAGATCGTGATCCGAGGGGCTGACGGTGTCGATGCAACGGTGGCGGGGGACGATCTCGAGGAGCTGATCCGGCAGCCGGTGTCGCTGATGCCGGCCGATCTCGCCTCGACGCTCTCGGCCGAGGAGCTCGTCGATGTCGTCACCTGGCTCGAGACGCTCCGGGCGCAGCGGTGAGCCAGGGGCTGGTCGGGATCGATCGGGAAATACGGGCGGAGGCGGCACGACCGTTTTCTTCCGGACGAACTTCCTGGTCGGAAATCCTGACCTAGAGTTGGGAGCGATCGGTGCGGATCCCGAGACTCATGCAGACGTAGGCGGCCCATGCGTGTCCTCCAGGTGGCGAGCGAAGCGGCTCCCTTTGCCAAAACCGGGGGCTTGGCCGACGTCGTCGGCGCCCTCCCCGGGGCTCTCTCTCGTCTCGGCTGCCATGTCACCGTCGTGATTCCCGCCCACCGCGAGGCGTTCTCGGCGCGCCGGTTCCCGGTCGAATCGACGGGGTGGGAGTTCGATGTGCCGGTCGGGACGAGGAAGCAGAAGGCGAAGATCTTTCAGTCCCGTCTGCCGGGGAGGGACGGCACGCCTGATGTCACCGTCTACCTCGTCGGCAACGATGCCTACTTCGATCGGCCGACGCTCTACGGCGGCGCCGAGGACTACCCCGACAACTCTGAACGGTTCATCTTTTTTTCCCGCGCCGTCCTCGAGCTGGCCAACCGCTTCGAGGAACCGTGCGACATCATTCACAGCCACGACTGGCAGACCGGCCTCGTGCCCGCCTACCAGAAGGTGCTCGCCTCGCAGTGGCCGAGGCTGGCCCGGGCGCGGACGCTCCATACGATCCACAACATGGCCTATCAGGGCGTGTTCTGGCACTGGGACATGCTCCTGACGGGGATCGATTGGCGGTATTTCAACTGGCAGCAGATGGAGTACTTCGGCCAACTCAACCTCCTCAAGACGGGGATCGTGTTTGCCGACTTGGTGAGCACCGTGAGCCCGACGTACGCCCGCGAGATCCAGTCGGCCCCAGGCGGATGCAGCCTCGAGGGGGTTCTCTCGGGGCGCGGTGATTCGCTCGCGGGAATTGTCAACGGGATCGACACCGACGCCTGGGATCCCGGCAACGACCCCCACCTCCCTCGCTCCTACGGCGAGGCAGACGTCGTCGAGGGGAAATACGCCGCGAAGGCGGCGCTCGCCTCCCGGCTCGGCCATGTCGCCCCCGATCCGCGCCCCCTGATCGCGTTTGTCGGTCGGCTCGCCGAACAGAAGGGGATCGGGCTCGTCTTCGATCTCCTCGAACGCTTGGCCGGCAGCGGGCGGGCTCGGTTCCTCGTTCTCGGGACGGGCGATCCGCGGGCCGAAGATGGCCTGCGGCGGCTGGCGGCCTCGTACCCGGGCTCGATCGATCTTGTCATCGGCTTCGATGAGGGGCTCGCGCACCTCGTCCAGGGGGCGGCCGACATGCTCCTCATGCCGAGCCTCTACGAGCCCTGTGGGCTGACGCAGCTCTATGCCCTCCGCTACGGCACGATCCCGATCGTCCGGGCCACTGGCGGGCTTGTCGACACCGTCGTCGACGCCACCCCGGAGGCGCTCGCATCCGGCACGGCGAGCGGATTCCAATTCTCCGCCGTCGATGGCGGCGCCCTCGCCCACGCCGTCGAGCGGGCGCTCGAGCTCCACGCCGACACCGACCGCTGGCAGACGCTCGTCCGCCGGGTGATGCACGAGGATTGGTCGTGGGACGCCAGTGCCCGGAAATACCTCCACCTCTACCAGCGCGTTCAGGCCGCTCCGCCGACGCCCGTCCGCGTGCCATGACGACCACGGGGCCCGGCGGCTCGGGAAACCTCGCTGTCCCATCCAGCTTCCTGCCACGACTGGGTAGTCTGGGAAATCCCTGACGCTCGTCCTGAATGAGCGGAGCGTGACGGTTCTGCCGGCCGATACCGACTGGCATGAACACTCTCCGCTTCGCCGGGCGGCGCCTGGCATGCACCTCCGCGGTGCTCTCCGTCGTGGTTCTCTTGCTTGTCGGACCGGCCCGGTCGGCCTCGGCGTGGCCGTGTCGCGACTGCGGGCCGCAGCCGGGCTTTCTCCGCTCACCGCTGGGGGAGACGATGCCCTGCGGGAGCCAGGGATGCGGGCCTCGCTTCTGGGGGCCGCGCGCCGAGGAGCCCTGTGGGCCCGACCCGTGCAGCAACTGCAACCGCTGGCAAGACTGCAACGGCGTCAGCCGCGGCCCCGACCTGCTCGCGCCGTGGCAGTTGCCCCCCGGGCGCGGCTACATGGACCCGGCGGAGGTCGGCTACATCACCGAAAACCCCTGCGACGACTGCAACAAAATCAACTGCTGTCTGTTCGGGGGGCCGAGCTGCCTTGAGAAGATCAATCCCTGCCATCCCGACTGCATCCTCACGCTTTTCCCATGGCCATGGAAGCGTCGGGCTGCCGGCTGCGGTGAGTGCCAGTCGTGCCGGGATTGCAGGCCGGCCTTGGCTGCGGGACAGGTGCCTGCGGGACAAGTGGCTGCGAAATCAGCGCCGGCCAAAACGGCCGCCGCTCAGACGCCCGCGACGAAGTGACGGCTCTCTTGCCTTGGCAGATACAAGCGCCGCTCACGCGCCGGCATGTTCAGCGGCGAGCGTGGCGGCAAACGTGATCTCGTCGCCGTGTTCCTTGCAGGCTTTCCGCAGCGGGCCCCAATCGCCGGAGGCTGCTGCCATCTCCACCAGCGACGGGAGCATCCCGGTGGCTTGGAGGAGGCTCGGGCCGCCATCGTCGCGCGGCCGGTCGAGCGCGGCATGGAGGGCCTCCGCGGGGCGGGCGAGCCGCCAGAGGAGGAGGACGAGGACGTCGCCGGGCAGCGATCCCGCCTGCTCCACCTTCGAAAGCACCGCGGCCTTGCGGAAGAAGGCGATCGCTGGCTCAACCTCGATCCCGAGTTGGGCGCCGTAGAAAAGCCTCGAGGACTCACCGACGTTCTCGAACGGGGGCTCGCCCGCGTAGACCGTCTCCTTCGGCAGGCGGCAGGCGTACGAGGCGAGTTCCCAGGCACGGCGGAGGGTGACGTGCTCGGTGCAGACGCGGCCGATCCGCAGCACCGACTGGAGGTGGGAGACATCGACATGGACGGCCGGGTCGTCCTTCAGTCCACCGGCCACCTCGAGGACACCGGTGAGCGAGGCGTCGGGGCCGGGCTCGACGGGGATGCCACGACGGTGGAGATCGTGGACGAGCGAGGCAAGCACCTCGCGGTGGAGATGGGCGACGATGAGATCGGCCGCGGGCCGCTGCCGCGCCGCCGGGAGTCGCGAGACCGCCTGCTCGTAGGCGGTGATCGTGTTGCAGGTGCCGTTGCGGGACAGGAGCAGCTTCAGGCCCAGAGCCGGATCGACTCCCTCCCAAAGCGCCACATGGATGATCTCCTGAATCGTTTCGTCGGCCTGCGCGGCATCGGGGCTGTCGTCCGTCGCCGGCTGGTCATCGGTGGCTCCCGGGGCGGCGATATCGACCCGCTCGGCGAGCGCCGCCATCCGCCTTCCCATCTCCTCCGGCTCGACTGCCGCGCGGAGATACATCCAGCCAGCCGCCACCTTCCCCTCGTCGACGAGCGGCCAGCCCACTTCGCGGCAGGCTTCGAGCGACTTGGCTTCGAGGGCCGCCTGCTTCTCCGCGGGGATCGTCCGCGAATCGCCGGTCAGCGGCAGGCCGAGCGCGGCCCGTGCCGCCATGAGCCGGGCATCGAAGAGGGAATGCCAACGCTGCCGGGCGGCAAGCGACGCGGTGAGTTCGGCGAACATCCCCTCCAGGCCACGTGCCTTGGCCGTGGCGGCAAGCTTGTCACAGAGTTCGCTCGATCCAGTTGGGGAGCCGTCGTTCACGGGGACCTCGGAAGAGTGGGAGCGGGGATGAGGGATGGGCGGTGTGGGGCTCAATGAGCTTGAGCCTGACGGAGGCTCTCGTAGGCGAGAACGGCGGCGGTGGCCGAGACATTGAGGCTATCGGCGGCGCCGTGCATCGGGAGATGAACCGACTCGAGGGCGATCCTCCCGGCGTCGGCCGCTGCCTCCCAGGCCGGGGAGATGCCGTGGGCTTCGCTGCCGAGGAGGATCGCGGTCGGCCCGGCGAGCCGTGCCCGGTGCCAGGGGATCGACCCCTGCGGGCGGGCGGCGATCACGCGGCGGCGCGTGCTCGCGCACCACTGAATCGTCTCTGCGACGTTGGCGCTCGAGAGCTTCACGGAGAAGACCGTGCCGAGGCTCGCCCGGATGACCGCCGGGTTGGCAGGATCGGTCCGCGCGTCGCAGACAATCACGCCGGCGAGCCCGGCGGCATCGGCGGTGCGGAGGATGGCACCGAGATTTCCGGGCTTCTCGACCCCCTCGACGATCAGGACTGGGCGGTCGGCAAGCGTCGTCCAGTCAGCGAGCGGGCCGGGGCAGAAGCGGACAACGCCGACGCAGCCTTCGTTGCGGCTGCCGAAGGCCAACTTCTCGAATGCTGGCCGCGACAGGAGCGTGATCCGCGTGCCCCCAGCCACGACCTCGGCGAGAAAGGAGTCGAGATCGGCTCCCGACGGCAGGCCTGTGGCATCGGCATCGTGTCTGCCGGCATCGGCCCGGGCGAGGATCGATTCATCCAAAAACAAGTCCACAAGATGGATGCCCGCGGCGAGCGCCCGGCGCACCTCGCGGCCGCCGTCGACGAGCGTCAGGCTGCTGTCGCGGCGGGCCGGGGCCTCACGGAGCCGGGCGGCTTCCCGGAGGCGGGGATTGGCGGTGCTCGTGATGATGTCGTGCGGGATCATGGTGCAGCGGCGGAGGGAGTCCTGCGGAATCCCACAATTGTATCAGCCGGCATTGCCGTCGATCTGGGCGACGATCCGCTCGCCGATCGCCAGGCTCGCGGTGGCCGCGGGGGAGGGGGCATTGATGACATGGAGGATCCCGTCGCCGCGGACGAAATGGAAGTCTTCGACGAGCCGCCCGTCGGGCCACATCGCCTGGGCCCGGACGCCGGCCCCGCCGGGAGCGAGGTCGTGCGGCAACACCTCGGGAACGAGCTTCTGAAGCGAGCGGCAGAATTCGCCACGGCTCAAGGAGCGGTAGAGTTCGTAGGCCGACATCGAAGCGTGCCGCGCGACGAACCGCCACAAGGCCGGCGAGGTGAGTGATTCGGCAAGGTCGCGT
>CAJAYZ010000239.1 GCA_903949225.1 uncultured Planctomycetaceae bacterium | reverse complement strand
TGCTCCTCGTCGCCGACGGGATGGGAGCCCATGTTGCCGGGGAACGGGCAAGCAAAATCGCCGCCGAACAGGTGCCGCTGATCTACGAAAAGAACGCCCAACGTTCCCCCCCGCTGGCGCTCCTCCGCAGCCTCGAACAGGCCAACAGCGAGATCAATCTCCGCGGCCGCCGGCAGCCGGAATATCTCGGCATGGGGACGACCTGCACGACCCTCATCGTCGTGCCGCGCGGCGTGCTCGTCGGCCACGTCGGCGACAGCCGTGCCTACCGGCTCCGCGGCACGACCCTCGATCAGCTCACCCGCGACCACTCCGCCGTGTGGGAACTCGAAAGCCAGGGGGGGCTGACCCGCGAACAGGCCGAACGGACGGTGGGGAAGAACGTCATCACCCGCTCGATGGGCCCGCATGCCCGCGTCGAGGTCGACATCGAAGGGCCGCACTCGGTCGAGCAGGGGGATGTGTACCTCCTCTGCAGCGACGGCTTGTCGGGGCAGGTGGCCGATGAGGAGATCGGGCTGTTCCTCAAGGAACTCCCGCCGCGCGACGCCTGTGCGGCGCTCGTTGGCCTGACGCTCGTCCGCGGCGCCCCCGACAACGTCACCGTGATCGTCGCGAAGGCCGGGGCGGAGGAGGTGTCGGCGAATGTCCACGGCGCCCCCGCCTGGGCACTCGACGAGGACTACCAACCGCGGAGCCAGAAGCAGCAGCTCCCCTGGAAGCAACTGGCCATCGCGGCCGCAAGTCTCCTCGTCGCCCTCCTCCTCAGCCCGTGGGGGGATTTCGCCCGTTCGCTTGGCGACCTGCCGCGAACGATCTGCAGTGTCGCCAGCGCCGCGGCGTTGCTTGTGATGGTGGCGATGGTCGTGATGGCCTTTGTCGGCTTCGCCATTCCTGCTGGGGATGGCCGCTCGCTCGCCTCCGGCCGCCGCCTCGGCCAGGGCCCCTACCGCACCTACAACTGCACGCCCCGCGCGGCGCTCGTGGAGGGGATCGTAGCGAGCGCCGAATCGGCCGCCGACGGCCTCGGCCCCCCGGAATGCGATCGGATGCTCGCCGCCGCCACCCGGGCGCGGAAGTTCATCGCGGCAGGAAGCTTCCACGAAGCGACGGTGGCTGCCGCGGAGGCGATCGCCGTCTACAGCCGCTCGGTCGAGGAGGCCCGCTCCGGCGACACCCTCCGGGCCCCGCCCCCGTCGCCCCCCGGCGGCCACCACCACGAGCGAGGGTGACTGTCGCCCATGAAGATCGTCTCCCGCTATGTCCTCTCCGAGCTGCTCCAGGTTTTCCTCGTGGCGCTCTCGGCGCTGACGCTGTTCATGCTCGTCGTGGGGCTCGTGAAGGAAGCCCAGCAGCAGGGGCTGGGGATGATGCAGATCGCGGCCCTCGTGCCCTATGTCCTCCCCGAGGCGATGCGGTTCGCCGTGCCCGGCACGATGCTCTTCGCCGTGGCGAGCGTGTTCGGGCGGATGTCGGCGACCAACGAGATTACGGCGCTCAAGGCCGCCGGGATCTCGCCGATGGCGGCGATGTGGCCTGCGGTCGGCTTGGCCGTGGCCGTGAGCTTCGTGTCGGTGTGGCTCAACGACGTCGCCGTGTCGTGGGGCCGTGACGGGATTCGCCGCGTCATCGTCTCGAGCGTCGAGGAGATCATCTACGGCAGGCTCCGCCAGCACCGCTCCTATAGTGCCCCGCAGATCTCGATCAACGTCAAGAACGTCGTGGGGAAGGATCTCATCCGCCCCACCCTCTCCTACCAGCCCGAGACCGGCGACCCGGTGACCGTCTCCGCTGAGAAGGCGACGATGCACGCCGATGCCGCCAAGGGGGTGCTCACGATCACCTGCCGCAACGGCACGCTCAGCGTTGGCGACGTCAAGGCGGTGTTCCCCGACGAGCTCACGCGGGAGATCCCTCTCGACACCGTCAGCCGCAAAGGAGCGACCTCGACGAGCCCCTCCGAGATCGCCATGGCCGATTTCCCCCGGGCCCGCGCCGAGCAGCTGCGACGCATCGAGTCTTTCGAGGAGACAGCCGCCGCGAAGAAGGCGATCGCGATCCTCTCCGGAAGGCTCGACATGACGATGCCGATCCACACCGAGAGCGAAGAGCATGCCGTCAAGGTGGAGACGGCCCGGCTCCATCGGATCATCATGGAGCCGTGGCGGCGGTGGGCCAACGGATTCAGTTGCCTGTGCTTCGTCCTCGTCGGCGCGCCGATGGCGATTCGGATGCGCAACGCCGACTTCCTCACGAGCTTCTTCCTCTGCTTCCTCCCCATCCTCCTCGTCTATTACCCCGTCTTCATGTTCGGCGTATCGCAGGCGAAATCGGGGGCCGTTCCCCCGCTGGCGGTGTGGACGGGGAACGTGCTGGTGACGCTCTGGGGCGTGTGGCTGATGCGGAGCGTGATCCGGACATGAGCCCGAGGTGATTTCGGGCTGATCCCGGACAGGCTTCGGCGGCGATCCCGCACGCGGGTGATCGCTGCCCGGAGCCCTCGCCCCCCTCCACCCGACGTTCCCGCCCCGGGGGGCTTCTGTCACAATTTGCCGAGCCCTGCATCTGCTGCCGTCCGGAGCCTCGCCATGCCTCGACCGATCACGCTGTTCACCGGCCAGTGGGCCGATCTGGCCCTCGATGACCTCGCCCGGAAAGCGCGCGAGTTTGGCTACCAGGGGCTCGAATTGGCCTGCTGGGGCGACCACTTCGACCCCACCCGGGCGCTCGAGGAGGCCTCGTACTGCGCCCAGAAGCGCGACCAGCTCGAGCGCCACGAGCTCTCTGTGCATGCCATCTCTTCCCATCTCGTCGGCCAAGCCGTCTGCGACCGGATCGACGAGCGCCACAAGGCGATCCTGCCAGCGCATGTGTGGGGCGACGGCAACCCTGACGGCGTCAATCGTCGCGCGGCCGAGGAGATGAAGCGGACGGCGCGGGCCGCCAAGAAGCTCGGCGTGAGTCTCGTCAACGGCTTCACAGGCTCCTCGATCTGGCATCTCCTCTACGGCTTCCCGCCGGTGCCAACGTCGATGGTCGATGCCGGATTTGCCCAGTTCGCCGAACGCTGGCACCCGATCCTCGATGTGTTCGCCGAATGCGGCGTCCGCTTCGCGCTCGAGGTCCACCCCTCGGAGATCGCCTACGACCTGGTCACCGCCGAGCGCGCTCTCCAAGCGCTCGGCCGCCGCGAGGAGTTCGGATTCAACTTCGATCCCAGCCACCTCCACTGGCAGGGGGTCGATCCGGTCGAGTTTCTCCGCGCCTTCCCCGATCGCATCTATCACGTCCACATCAAGGACGCGATCACCACCCTCAACGGCCGCTCCGGCATCCTCGCGAGCCACCTCGGCTTCGGCGATCCGCGCCGCGGCTGGGATTTCCGCTCTCCTGGTCGCGGCGGGATCGATTTCGAGTCGATCATCCGTGCGCTCAATCAAGCCGGCTACCAGGGGCCGCTGTCGGTGGAGTGGGAAGACAGCGGCATGGACCGTGAGCATGGCGCCGCCGAGGCCTGCCAGTTCGTCAAGAACCTCGACTTCACCCCCGCCGGGCGGGCCTTCGACGCCGCCTTCGCGGAGGATTCCTGATGCCGTCTTCCCGCCCGTTCTTCGTGCCGCTCATGCTCGTGCTGGCTGTCACGCTGACGCTCACAACGCGGCTGTGCGCCGACGACGGCGACGAGGCCCCGCCGAGCCCCCCGCGGCCGCGGGTCACGGCGGTGGACGCAGCCGAGGAGGAAGAGGAAAAGGATCCCGCGGCCCCAGGGCTCGACGACGCCGCCTGGCGGAAAACGCTCGACGCCTTGGCTACACGGGCCACCGCCCGCGGGCATGAAACGCTCGCCGCCTACATCCGTTCGTGGGAGATCCAAGAGCTCACCGACCGTCAGATCGTTGTCACAATCCCCTCCCGCCTTGAGCGGCCAGACTGGGTCGACGAGGCCCAGGCGCCGCTGTGGGGGGAGTTTGTGGCGGCGCGGCGGCGCCATGCCGAAGCGACGTTTGCCCGCGCCGTCGAGGCGGCCGAAGCCCACGACCGACCCCGCACCCGGGAGGAGCAGCGTGCCGACAGCGAGGCCGGCCCGAAGCCACTGGCCCGGCGTGGAGGGGAGGCGATCGCGCTGCTCCACCGCACCCTCCGCGACGATCCCGATCATGAACGGGCCCGCACCATCGGCAGCTGGGTGAAGCGCGGGGAGGATTGGGTCTCGACGTCGGTGGCCAAGCGTCTCGACCGGGGGGAGGAGTTTGACGCGGCCTTCGGCTGGCTCCCCCGCGGCCGCCTCGAGCGCTATCGCGCGGGGGAGCGGTACGAATCGGGGAAGTGGGTCAAGGCAGCCGACGACGACGCCGTGCCGCGGACGCTCAAAAAACCGTGGCGGCACGAGAGCGATCACTGGCGGATCCGATCGTCTGCGCCGCCGGCTGCGGCCGCCGCGCTCGCTGCCGAGCTCGAGACATCGCTCCTCATCTGGCAGCAGGTGTTCGGGGCCTACGCCTGGGATCCGGCCGAGCTCGAGCGCCGCTTCAAGGGGCGGGGGCGGATGCCGGTCCGCGATCCCTACGCCGCCGTCCTCGTCCCTTCGCGGGAGGAGTATGTCGCCGAGGTGACGAAGTTCGAGCCGGCGGCGATCCGCAGCGATGCCATCTATTGGATGCCGACGAAGACGGCCTGGTTTGCCGTCATGCCCGGCGACAACGACGACGTCGCCACGGCGGAGGCCCGCACGATCCGTCACGAGGGGGCCCATCAACTCTTTGCCGAGGCCCGGACGACGAGCCCCCTCGCCGGCGAACGCTGCGGCTTCTGGGCGATCGAGGCCGCCGCCTGCTACGTGGAAAGCGCTGTCCCGACGCCCTTCGGCTGGACGCTCGGTGGCCCCGACGCCGGCCGCGTACCGGCCGCCCGCGAGCGGCTTCTCGACGACGGCTTCCAGATCCCGCTGGAGGAACTTGCCGCCCTCGGCCGCCGCGAGCTTCAGGCCGACGAGCGCCTCCCGCAGATCTACAGCCAGATCTCCGGGCTCGCCGACTTCTTCATCAATGGCCAGGGGGGACGCTACCGCGAGGCCTTCATCGAATACCTCGAGCGCGTCTACACCGGATCGGTCTCCCCCGACTCACTCGCGAGGCTCTGCCGCCGCACCTACCCGCAACTCGACGACGAATACCGCCGCCACCTCGCTCGTTGACGCCGCTTCCCGCACAATTCTAAACTTCCCGCCGCTCCGCCCACGCCCCCTTTTCAGGATCCGTCCATGGCCTCCGACATCGACCGTCTCGCGATCGACACCATCCGCACTCTGTCGATGGACGCGGTCGAAGCCGCCAAGAGCGGCCATCCCGGCACCCCGATGGCGCTGGCGCCGGTCGCCTACACCGTCTGGAAGGACTTCCTCCGCTACGACCCGGCAGACCCGGCCTGGCCCAATCGCGACCGCTTCGTGCTCTCCTGCGGCCACGCGTCGATGCTCCTCTATTCGCTCATCCATCTGGCCGGCATTCGTCGGGGCCACACCGAGGAGCCGGCCGTGTCGCTCGACGACATCCGCCGCTTCCGGCAGATCGGCAGCGTCTGCGCCGGCCACCCCGAGCACCACATGACCTCGGGGATCGAGACGACCACCGGCCCCCTCGGCCAGGGCTGCGGCAACTCCGTCGGGATGGCGATCGCCTCCCGCTGGCTCGGCGCCCGCTACAACGCCCCCGGCCGCACCCTCTTCGACTACGACACCTACGTCGTCTGCAGCGACGGCGATCTCATGGAGGGCGTGGCCTCCGAAGCCGCCTCGATCGCCGGTCACCTGGAGCTTGCCAACCTCTGCTGGATCTACGACGACAACAAGATCACGATCGAGGGGGAGACGCACCTCGCCTTCACCGAAAACGTCGGCCAGCGTTTCGAGGGGCTCGGCTGGCGCGTCGAGCATGTCGCCGATGCCAATGACACCGCTTCGCTGAAGCGGGCCCTCGAGGCCTTCCGCTCCGAGACGAAGCGACCGACGCTGATCATCGTCAAGAGCCAGATCGGCTACGGCGCCCCGAAGAAGGCCGGCTCGCACGAATCGCACGGCGCCCCGCTGGGCGCGGAGGAGATCAAGGGAGCGAAGCAGGCCTACGGCTGGCCGGCCGACGCGCAGTTTCTCGTCCCCGATGGCGTCAAGGAACACTTCGCCGCCACGCTCGGCGCCCGGGGCATCAAGGCCCACGAAGCCTGGAAGGGGGCCCATGCCGCCGCCACGAAGGCTTCCCCCGAGAAGTCTGCCGAGCTCGATCACCTCCTCGCCGCCAAGCTCCCCGCCGGCTGGGAGAAGGCGATCCCGACCTTCCCGGCCGATGCCAAGGGGCTCGCCAGCCGCGTCTCCTCCGGCAAAGTGCTCTCGGCGATCAGCGGCGTCGTGCCGTGGCTCCTCGGCGGCTCGGCCGATCTCGCCCCGTCGACGATGACGTTCGTCGCCGGCGCCGGGGAGTTTGGCCCTGGCGAGCCTGGTGGCCGCAACTTCCATTTCGGCATCCGCGAGCATGGCATGGCCTCGGCCTGCAACGGGATGGCGCTGTCGGGCCTGCGGCCATACTGTGCCACCTTCTTTGTGTTCCTCGACTACCTCAAGCCAAGCTTAAGGCTCTCGGCCCTCGGCGATCTCGGCGTGATCTACGTCCTCACGCACGATTCGATCGGCCTCGGCGAGGACGGCCCCACGCATCAGCCGATCGAGCAGCTCGCTAGCGCCCGGGCCGTGCCGGGGATCACGGTCCTCCGCCCCGCCGATGCCAACGAAGTCGCCGAGGCGTGGCGTGTGGTCATGGAACGGCCAAACCGCCCCGCCGTGTTCGTCCTCTCGCGGCAGAATCTCCCCACGCTCGACCGGACGAAGTTCGCACCGGCCGCCGGCACAGCCCGCGGCGCCTACGTCCTCGAGGATGCCGCCGGCGGCAAGCCCGACTGCATCCTCATCGGCACCGGCAGCGAAGTCACTACCTGCCTCGAGGCGGCCGCGATCCTCCGCGACAAGGGGCACAAGCCGCGCGTCGTGAGCATGCCGAGCTGGGATCTCTTCGCCGAGCAGGATGCCGCCTACCGGGAGAGCGTCCTCCCCGCAGCCGTGACGGCCCGGGTGGCCTGCGAAGCTGCCTGCGGCTTCGGCTGGGAGAAGTGGATCGGCACAAAGGGGCGGTTTGTCGGCATGACCAGCTTCGGCGCGTCGGGCCCCGCCCCGGCGCTCTACAAGCACTTCGGAATCACGGCCGAGGGCGTGGCCAACGCCACAATCGAGTCTCTTTCCTGACGGCGCCTTCCCTGCCTCGTGGAGGTGCTCGCAGCAAGGCGGACCGTGCGATCGGCATCAACATCTGGGACGTGGCGGGCGCCGTCTGCAATGCCGAAGATCGCCGTCTGATCGGAACCAGGTTCTCCTTGGGCAGTCCGTTGGCTTCCGAGGAGGAATGGTCCGGCAGCCAACGGTACTCGACACGCCCCCCCTTCGCCGTGACAGCGAAGGCGTACGCACATCGTTTTCTCACGCGGGGCGAATACGATTTTGGTCGGCCGGCCAGACCCGAGGCCCGTGGAACAACCCGTATGGAGGGAGCCCAAATGCGGCCCGCCCCGAAGCGATTGCTCGTGTGGCCCCTGACGGTGGCCACGGTGATTCTTTTCGGGGGCGTCTTGTCGCCGGCCGTGGGTCAACCCGAGGCGGAATCTCCCGCGGCCGGGAGGCTCGTTTCTGCCTCACGCAGCGTGATGGTCACTGTCGGGGGGCCACGGAAGGGAGAGGCACCGGGCCGTTACTTCAACGTTCAGGGGCTTTCCAGCCGAGGTGACTCGAAGTTTGCCTCGTTCGGGCTGCTCGATTTCGACATCGAGCCGGGCCAGCAAAAGGCTGCCGGAACGATGCGGAAGGCAACCCTCGTCCTCACGCAGAGCATTCCCCCGTTCGCGAAGCCGGGGCGGCTCCTGTTTTTCATCCCCCGCGATCCCGACGAAGAGATCACGCCCCTGAAGTTCGCCATCGAGGGGGACACGGCCTTAGGCGACACCCTCCCCCGCTGCATCCCCTGCGGGGAAGCGACGTTCACCATCGAAGCGACCGGTCGGAAGGACCGCTTCGAACTGGACTTCGACGAGGAGGCGGAAGCCGTCGTCGATCGGCTCCTGGAAGATGGGGGCCGGCTTCGCTTGCTTGTGGTCCCCGGTGGCGTCGACGTGGCCGCGACCTATTTCGGTGTCGAGCAGCCCGAACCAGAAAACCGCCCTTCTCTCGTTCTTGAGTAAGCGCCGCTCACCCCCTCCCCCCCTCGACTGGATCTG
>CAJAYZ010000238.1 GCA_903949225.1 uncultured Planctomycetaceae bacterium | reverse complement strand
TGGAAGGGGCTCATCGGCGTCTGGCCTGCAGTCCTCGTCTGCGGGGCGTCGTTCGCGCTGGTGCAGGCGGGCGTGGCGAACCTCGTCGGCCCGGCGCTCGTTGACGTCGTCGGCGGGCTGGTGAGCCTGGCCTGCCTGGCGGCCTTCATGCGGGTCTGGCAGCCGAGGGATTGCTGGCGCTACGGCGCGGCGGAGATGCCCTCCGCGGCAACCAGCCCCGAGGCGCTCGATCCTCCGGTCAGGATCGTGTGGGCCTGGATGCCGTGGGTGTTTCTCTCGCTGGCCGTGTTCGCCTGGGGATTGCCGCCAGTGAAGGCCGGGCTCGAGGCCAAGCCTGAGAGCATCCTCGCGGGCATCGTGCCGGTCGCGGCGGTGGCGCCGGAGTTCCCCGTTCCCCGTCTCCACGAGGCGGTCGCGAAGGTCACCCCTGCAACCCATCTCGACCGGGAACTCGAGCGTGCCGTCTACCGGCTCAACTGGCTCTCCGCCGCCGGCACCGGCATCCTCCTGGCGGCGCTGGTCGCCATTCCATGGCTGGGAATCGCTCCGCGCCGAGCCTGGCGGATCTGGGGGGAGAATCTCTCCCGGCTCGTTGTCCCCCTGGTGACGATTGCCGCGATGCTGGCGCTCGCCTTCGTCACCCGCTACTCGGGGACCGACGTGATCCTCGGTCTGGCGATGACGCGCACGGGCCCCGCCTACCCGTTGTTCGCGGCGCTCCTCGGCTGGCTCGGAGTTGCCCTCACCGGCTCTGATACCTCGAGCAACGCGATGTTCGGCAGCCTCCAGCGCGTCACCGCAGAGCAGCTCGGACTCGATCCCCTCCTCATCTGCACCGCCAACAGCACAGGCGGCGTGATGGGAAAGATGATCGACGCCCAGAGCATCGTCGTCGCCGCCACGGCCACCGGCATCGATCGCCGGGAGGGGGCGATCCTGCGGAGGGTCTTCCCCCACAGCCTCGCGCTGGCGGTGCTCGTCGGCCTGCTCGTCTGGCTGCAGACGGGCCCTCTGGCGTGGATGGTGCCTGCATCGGCCCCGTGAGCCGGCTGTGGAAAAAGTCAGCCGCGACTGAGCCGGCTCCGGGACCACCGGTGGCATCGTTCCACCCGAGGCCCGCCGGAACAGCGGCGAAAGCGGCAGAGACGTTCTCCGCAGCCTCCCTGACCCTGTAGAATTGGCTCCGACGGCCCCTCCACCCTCGGCTTGCTCCACTCCCCGGTCCCCCCAAGGCCCCGCCATGCGACGCGTCAACGTGCCGCTCCTCATTGCCATCGCCCTCCTTCTCATCGGAGGGGTGGCGGGTACGTACGTCCTCCATCGATTCCAGGTGCGGCGCAACGCAGAGGACATGGCCCGTCAGGCCAAGCGGCAGATCGACGAGGGGAACAACGACGAAGCGATCCGTCTCCTGAGCCGGTATGTCGCTCTCCGTCCGGACGACGCCCCGCGGCAACGCGAGTATGCCGAACTCCTCCTCGGTCAGGTCGATGCGGGCAAGGCAAACCCCCGCGTCGTCGGCGCGACCGTCGCGGCCCTCGAGGTCGCCGTCCGCAAAGCCCCCGACGCGGACGACCTCCGCGAGAAACTGGCCAACCTCCTCGCCCGCATCGGCGATGCCGATTCGATCCGTTCCGCGAACGAACACCTCGCCATGATTCGCGAGCGCCGCCCCGACGGCGAAGCGAACGACGACACCCGGCGGATCGATCTCATGTTTGCGGCCACCGCGGCGCAGATGGGACAGTTCGACGACGCGGAGGAGGTTCTCGCCGCGCTGACCGGCTTCGATCGGCGCACGAAGCAGTTCGACCCCGCCTTCCAGCCGGCTCCGGGGCATCCCGAATCCTTTGCTGCCCTCGCGGAGATTCTCGAGAGGCACCGCCGGGATCCGAAGACGGCCGAGCGGATCATCGATCGGATGATGGAGTTCGCCCCCGACGACGTCAGCACCTGGAAGATCCTGGCGACGTGGCGGATGGGGCACAAGCAGGCAGAGGCGGCGATCGAGGCTGCGGAGAAAGCCCGGGCTCTGGCCCCCGACGATCAGGACGTGGCCCTGCTCGAGCTTCGCTTGGCCATCGTCGGGAATCGTCTCGACCGCGCCGCGGAAATCCTCGCCGGTCCGCTCGGCGATGTGACGGACTCCGCCGATGTGTTTGCCGCCAAGGCGTATCTGGCGCGGTCGAAGGGGAATGTCGACGGTTTGATCAGCATCCTTCGCGATGCCGTGGCCGCGTTCCCTTCCAACCCGGCATTCAGGGCCGATCTCCTCCTCGGCCTCTCGGATGGAAAACGCTTCGAGGAACTCCGCCCGCTGATCACCGAATCGCAGCCGCTGCTCGGCAAGGATGCCGTGCCGGTCCTGTGGGCCGAGGCCGTCGTGGCCATGTCCGAACAGCGTTGGTTCGAGGCGATGAAAATCTGGGATCGGGTCAGGCCGCAGGTCGCCAACGATGCGACGATGACGCGCCGTGTCGACCTGTTCATGTCGACCTGCCACAGTGGACTCGGCCAACGCGATCAGGCCAACGATGCCCGAAAGCGGGCCTTCGCCGATGCCCCAGAGTCGCTCGGCGCCAGATTCACCGAGATGGTCTCGCTCGACTTGGCTCAGCGTTGGCAGGAGGCCCTGGTGATCGCGGAGGAGTTGGCTGCCCAGACGCCTCCCGACAAACTCGACGCCAATCCGTTGCTGCTCAAGACGCTCCTCCGCCTCCGGATCCGTGACCGGCTCAGCCGCAACGCCGATCGTCGCGACTGGACGAAGGTCGACGCGCTGGCCGACACGATCGCCGCCAAGCCTGACGCCGATCCGATCCAGATCGGACTGATGAAGATCGATATCCTCTCCGCGAAAGACAAGCTCGACGAGGCCCGTGCCGCCTCCGACGCCCTCATCGCCGATCATCCTGATAGCCCATCGCTCTTCGCCCAGAGCCTCCTCCTCCTCGTCGCGGCTGGCCAGGTCGAAGACGCGCGGGCCAGGCTCACCAACGCCGATGAAACGATCCGCGACACCCCCGAGGTCCTCGAGGCCGAGGCGAGACTGGCGGCGACGGCTCCTCCCTCCGAGGCCGGGGAATGGCTCACCGACCTCGAGGCGCGGATGGGGCGAGTGACCGGCCCCGCCTCCGACCGCTGTGCCCGCCAACTGATCGCGATCCATGTCGGCCGGGGCAACGTCAGCAACGCCGAGCGCATCGCCGGCACGCTCCTCGCCCGGCGTCCAGCCGATCTGGCCGTTCGTCAGGTGGTGCTTGAGCTCGCCGCGGAACGCGACGCCGTCGAAGAGGTCGCGCGGCAGACCGCAGAGATCGTCCGCGTCGCCGGCCCGACCAGCTCCACAGCGAAGCTCGCCACCGCCGTTTCCAGGATCGTGGCCGTCCGCGCGAAGCGACAGGGAATGCAGGCGGCCGACTCCCCCACCGCTGCCCTGTCCGCCGAGGATCTGGCCGCACTCGCGGAGGCCCGAGATCTGCTCACCGTGGCCGGCGCGGAACGGGAGAGCTGGTCCGAGGTGCCACGGATGCAGGGGGCAATCGCGGAGCTCCAAGGCGACCCCAGCGGCGCCATCGGTCACCTCCGGCGAGCTGTCGAGCTCGGTGAGACCTTGCCGTTTGCACGTCGCCGGCTGGCGATCTTGCTGACGGCCGCCGGTCGTCTCGACGAGGCGGCGCCGGTGATCGCCTCGCTCGGCGATGCCGGGGGCCCAGTGATCGACCGAATCCGGGCGCAGGTCCTCGCCGCCGCCGGCCGGACTGATGTCGCCCTCCAGATCGGCGCTTCCCTGACGCCGGAGGATTGCCAAGACGTGCAGCAGTTGATGTGGTACTCGCGGTTGCTGGCCTCCTGTGGCCGGCCGGAGGAGGCCGAGCAGGTCGGCCGGCGGGCGACGGAAGCGGCGCCCGACAACGAGGCGGCCTGGTTATCGCTCCTGCGACTGCAGGCCTCTGGCGGAGCTGGCGAACGCCTGGCGGAAACCTCCCGTCAGGCGCTCGCGGTGCTCCAGGGAGACGCCCGCGAGCGGTTCCAAAGGGCCGCCGACGAGGCGCTCGGCGATCCCGAGGCAACCGAGCTCGCTGCAAAGGAGGCCGTCGAAAAGTCCCCCGACGATCTCGTGGCCGCCCGACGCCTCGTCGATCTCCTCATGCGCCGCAATCGCCCCGCTGAGGCCCAGAAAGAACTGCGGCGGATCATCGCCCTGGAATCGGTGCAGGGAAGTCCGACCGTTTTTTGGGCCCGCCGCGCGCTGGCCTCCCAACTGGCCACGAGCCCCCGCTACATCGATCTCCAGGAAGCGCTCGCCGTTCTCGGGAAAAATGTCGACCAGCAGGGGCTCCAATACCTCGACGATACCGCGCTTTCGATCAGCCTGCTGATGAACAGGAACGACCCGGCCAGCTGGCGTCAGGCCCAGACACTCTTCGAGTCGCTCGCCAAGCGGCGCCCGCTGACGATCGACGAACGGATCAGCCAGGCCCGGATCCAATCACTCGTCGGCAATCGGCCGAAGGCCCGCGAAGAGCTGCGGGCCATCGCTTCCTCAGCCAACGCGAGCACGGCTATCCTGGGAACGATTATCGAGCTGTTCATCAACGAGCAGGATTTCGCGGAGGCGAAGGGGTGGCTCCGCCGCCTCCAAGAATCGGCCCCCGATCTCCAGGCGACGATCCGCCTCGAGGCGAAGCTTGCCCTTGCCGAAGGAGACCGCGACCGGGCCAGCCGGGTGGTGGCGAAGCTCTTCGACGACGAACCGCTGAACGCGCAGAACGCCCCCCGCCAGCTGTCGGCGGCCCGGATCGCCGCCGAACTCGGCTTCCCCGAAGCGGCAGACAAGGTTCTCGAGAGCTACGCGACGATGTCGCCGGAGGGGGTGGCTGCTCAGGCCATGTCGCTCGGCCGCCAGCATCGCACCGTTGAAGCAATCGAGATGCTCGGGACAGTTCGGGGCAAGGTGTCGGTCGCGATGTTCCTCGAGGCGCTGGCGGTGATCCTCCGCCACGCGGAGACCACGTCCGACCCCGCGATCGACGAACAAGTTGTGGGGTGGATCGAGGCAGCGAGCCGGGAGAACCCGGGCTCGGGCGAGACGCTGCTCCAAGCCGCGATCGCCAAGGAGGCCCTCGGCCACACCGCCGAGGCGGAGGAGGACTACCGCCAACTGCTCACCTCCGGGGGCCTGGGAGATGTCCAAGCCGGAATCGTGGCCGCCAATCTCGCCTGGATTCTTGCCCGGCCGGAGACGGCCGATCAGGCGCTCGAGTTTGTCGAGAAGGCGATCCTGGAACTCGGCCCCCTCCCCGACATCCTCGACACACGGGCACTGATCCGTCTGGCCAAGGGGCAGACGATCCTCGCGCTCGAGGACATGAACGACGCCGTCCTCTCCCCTTCCCCCCTCAAGCTCCTCCACATGGCCGCAATCCAGGCCGAGGTCTCCGATCTCCCCGGTGCCCGCGCGTCGTTCGCCCGGGCCAAGGCCCTGGGGCTCGGTCAGGAACGCCTCAGCCCCGACGATGCCTCGCGATTGGAGCGGGTGGAGTCGTTCCTCGCTTCCGCGGATGGAAAGAGCTGACATGCCAAGCGATTCCCCCGTACACAAACCCCAGGATCAGCGTGGCCTGGGCCGACGGAGCAGCCTTCAAGAACATCTTGGCGGACGATGGCTGATCGCCGGTTGCTTGCTCGCCCTCGCGCCGCTCCTCGGTCAGGGGGCCGATCCGCGATCGGTCGAGGCGACCGAATGGTCCGTTCCCTTCGGCGGTAATGCCTACGCGGTGACCTCCAAGCCGGGCTCGAACGACGGGCTCGCACGCGGCGGGGCTGAGGTCCGCTGGCACGATCCCGAGACGACCTGGAGCGTCTGGTTTCACGTCGACCTGCCGACCGAAGCCGAGGTGGAACTGGTTTCAGCGGAGACCGGCGGGCGGGCCGAGGTCGTTCTGACAATCGGCGACACTGCCGTCACAGCCGAACTCTCCGGTGACGATTCTTCGACCGCCCGCTTCGGGCGATTTTCCCTCGCGGGCCCCGGCTACGTGAAGGCCGAGATCCATGGAGTGCGCCGAGAGGGGGGGGCCTTCGCGAGCAACCCGGTGCTGCGGATTCGCTCGGAGACGCCCGACCTTGCCGTCTCCGCGGTCACGACCAACGACGGCGCGATGTACTACTGGGGCCGTCGCGGTCCCTCGGTGCACCTCGGTTACTCGCTCCCGGCGGAGAAGGAGATCGAATACGCCTACGGCGAGGTGACCGTTCCGGAGGGTGAGGACGCGCTGGGAAGCTTCTTCATGGCCAACGGCTTCGGAGAGGGCTACTTCGGCATGCAGGTCAACGGGCCGGCCGAGCGGCGCGTCCTGTTCTCCGTCTGGAGTCCGTTCACGACCGACGATCCGACGAAAGTGCCCGAGGCCGACCGCGTCATCCTGCTCCGCAAAGGGGATGGCGTGCGGACCGGCGAGTTCGGCAACGAGGGGAGCGGCGGCCAGAGCTTTCTTGTCCATCCCTGGAAGGCCGGCCTCACCTACCGCTTCCTGACGCGCGTCGAACCGGCCGGCGACGGCACGACAACCTACACCTCCTGGTTCGGCGAGGGGGAATCGTGGCGGTTGATCGCCTCGTTCCAGCGACCGCGCACCGATCGCCACCTCACCGGCTTCCATTCCTTTCTCGAGAACTTCCTCGACACCACCGGCAACGTCGGCCGCCGCGGACGCTACGCCAACCAATGGGTGCGGGACACCGAAGGCACCTGGCATCCGATCAGCACGGCCCGGTTCACCGGTGATGCCACAGCCTCCGGTGGCCACCGGCTCGACTATGCCGGCGGCATCGAAGGGGATGGATTTTTCCTTCGAAATTGCGGGTTCTTCTCGCCGCCGGTGAAGCTCGGGAGCGTGTTCACGCTCGATCCGCCACCGGCAAAACGGCCGACGATCGATCTCGAAACGCTCCCCTGACGCTCAGGCGAAGAGCCGGTCCTCGACGCGGCCGGCGACGTCGGTGAGGCGGTGATCGCGACCGGCGTGCCGGAAGGTGAGCCGGGTGTGGTCGAGGCCGAGCGCCGCTAGGAGCGTGGCGTGAAGATCGTGCATGTGGACCCGGTCGACGACGGCGTGGTGGCCGTAGTCGTCGGTTTCTCCGTGGGCATGGCCGGCCCGAAAGCCCCCTCCGGCCAGCCAGATTGTGAACCCGGCAGGGTTGTGGTCGCGGCCTGTGCCGTTGTCTTGAGCGTAAGGCGTGCGGCCGAACTCGCTCCCCCACCAGACGATCGTGTCGTCGAGCAATCCGCGCCGCTTCAGATCGCGCACCAAGGCGGCCACCGGCTGATCGGTGGCGCGGGCGTGGACAGCATGCCTCGGCATGTCGGAGTGCTGGTCCCAGGCCGGGTTGTTGGAGTTGTCGGTGTAGTTCACCTGCACGAAGCGCACGCCGGCCTCGCACAGGCGGCGGGCGAGGAGGCATTGGCGGCCGAAGTTGTCGGCCGGGCCGCCGTCGATCCCGTAGAGGGCAAGCGTCTCGGCTGTCTCACCGGCGAGGTCGAGGACGCGTGGCGCTGCCGACTCCATCCGCGTCGCAAGCTCACCGGCAGCGATCACCGCTTCGAGTTCGGTGTCGCCGGGACGGGCCTCGGCCTGGGCCGCATTGATCCCGGCGAGCAGATCACGGCCGGCCGCTGCCAGCAGCCCACCACGCGGCGGCGCGAGATTACGGATCCCGCCTTCGCGCGCAGGCACACCGGCACGCCCGATGGCCGTGCCCTGGTGGATCGGCGGGAGGAAGGCGGTCCCGTGATTGCGCGGTCCGCCGTTGCCGAGGCTCGGCGAGAGGCTAACAAAGCCGGGGAGATCGTCGTTCTCGGTGGCGAGACCGTAATCGAGCCAGGCTCCGAGTGACGGCCGCACGGCCGTGGTGGCGCCGCAGTGAAGGAAGAGCGTCGCCGGGCCGTGGGCTATTCCCTCGGTGTGGAGACTGCGGACGACGCACAGATCGTCGGCAATCTCCGCCATCGCCGGGAAGAGATCGGAAACCCAAAGGCCGCTCTCCCCGCGCCTGGAAAACTTCCACAGCGGCTTCATGACGCGCTGGGGCGGGCTCTTCCCCGTCTTGGCGAGGCTGCGGAGGTCGCCAAACGGCATCTGCTTGCCGTCGTCGGTCGTGAGCCGCGGCTTGCGGTCGAAGCTGTCGACCTGGCTCACCCCTCCAGCCATGAACAGGAAGATCATCCGCTTGGCGCGGAGGGGAAGGTGAGGGCCGATCGTGGCGGCGGCATGGCGGGCGTTGAGGCCAGCCCAAGCCAGCGCTCCAAATCCGCACCCGGCACGCCCAAGTGCCGCACGCCGCGACAGGACGACCGGTGACGCCGCGGCAGGTGTAGTCATGGCAAAACCTCTCTGGGGAGCACCCAACGGCGATGGCGCCACCATCGTCAATCGAGAAATCGAAAATCGGGACTCGAGACGATCGACTGACAAAGCACCGTCCAGCTCTCGATCTCACCGTCGGTGCGCGCGAGGAACGCCACGGCCGCCTCACGTTCCCCGGCCGACGGACGTCGCGCGAGGAGGAGCCGGAAGGCCCGCTCGATCCGCGCCTCGTCCGATTCCGCCTCGGCAACAACCCGCCCGGCAACAACCCGCCCGGCAACGGCCCGACAGGCGGCGACGACGAACGGGTCATTGGCGAGAAACAAGCTCTGCGAGGCGACGGTGCTCGTCGTCCTTGTCCCGCTGGAGGCGTTGATGTCGGCAAAGTCGAAGACCTCGAACAACGCAGGCCGGCGGTTGCGAAAGGCGGGGGTGTAGACACTGCGGCGGACGTCGTCAAAGACGTAGCCATACTCGATCGACTGCGCGGCGGTGTCGTTGGCGTCGATGTCGCCGGCCCCGACGATTGACAGGCCGCCGACGGTGCGATCGAGCCGGCCTGCAGCCGCAAGCAGGCCATCGCGGATCTGTTCGGCATCGAGGCGGCGCCGCACGGCCCCGCTCCAGAGCCGGTTCCCGTCCGCGGAGCCCTCCGCCGCGGCCTGGCGGTAGGTCCGCGAGAGGACGATCTCCCGGACGAGCGGCTTGAGCCGCGAGCCGTTGGCGATGAAGCGGCGTGCGAGCCAGTCGAGGAGCTCCGGATGTGACGGGGGATCGCCGCTAACCCCGAAGTTGTCGACCGTGGGAACGATGCCGCGGCCGAGGAGCCATCCCCACACACGGTTCACGAGCACGCGCTGTGGAAGCGCCGACTCGGGCCGGCCGATCCAAGCCGCCAGTTCCCTCCGGCCGCTCGACCCAGTCGGGATGGCGAGATCAACGGCAAACACCTCAGGCATGCCCCGGGGGACGACCCGGCCACGATTCTTTTCGATCCCGCGGACCCGGATCGCGGTGTCGGCCGCGTCGGCGCGATCCTCGACGATCATCGCCGTCAGCCGCGGTGGCAGCTCCGCGCCGAGCCGGCCGAGCTCGGCCTCGATCTCCGCCGAGCGCGCTGCGGCGGGAGTCACCCCGTCGGCGTTTGGGGGAGTGTCGGCGGTCTCCTTCTTCAGCTTGGTGCGCTCTGCCTTGAGCCGGGCGGTTGCGGTGTCGATCTCGGCGCGGCGCGAGGCGATCGACGCCGGCTCGAGAAGCGGCCGGGCGATCCAGCGTGCGACGTTGTCGGTCTCGTTGAGGAGTGTCTTCGTGCTCGAGAGGATCCCGGCCAGCGCGTGGTAATCGGCGTGCGTGATCGGATCATAGGGATGATCGTGGCAGCGGCTGCAGCCGATCGACAGCCCGAGGAAGGTGCGTCCGATCGTCTCCAACTGTTCGTCGATGATGTCGAAGCGGAGTTGGGCCTTGTCCTGCTCCTCGTAATTCGTGGGGCCGAGCGCGAGGAAGCCGGTGGCGACCAGATTTCCCTCGACGACGGCAGGGTCGGCCGTGCCGTCGGCGGCGAGGAGGTCACCGGCGAGTTGGGCCGCGACGAACCGATCGAAGGCGATGTCGGCGTTGACTGCGGCGACCACCCAGTCACGATAGCGCCACGCATCCTTGAAGAGGAGCGTGCGACCGCCGCCGCTCGATTCGGCGAATCGGGCGAGATCGAGCCAGTGGCGGCCGAACCGTTCGCCGAAGGCGGGATCAGCGAGGAGTCGATCGACGAGTTCCGCCACCGCCCCATCGGGATCGCGGGCATGGGCGGCGACGAAGGCATCGGTCTCCTCGGGGGTCGGTGGCAGACCGGTGAGGTCCTCGGTAATCCTCCTGGCGAGCACCTCGGGGAGAGCCTCCGCCTGCGGCCGGAGGCCGGCGGCGTCGAGGCGGGCGCGGATGAAGCGGTCGATCGGATCACGGTTCCAGTCGGGATCGGCTACCTCCGGCAACGCCGGGTCGGACAGTGGCGCGAAACTCCAAAACCGTCTCCCCTCCTCGGCTGTCATCCCCTTCGTCGCGCCGGGAAGGAGACGCGAGCGTGGCCCGATCGAGCCGCCACGGGGATCGTGGGCCCCACGGCGCACCCAAGCCTCGATGATCGCGATCTCCTCCGCCGCGAGCTTGCCGTCGGGGGGCATCTGGGGCGCCCCGGGATCCCAGCGGATCGCCCGCACCAGCAGGCTTTGGTCAGGCTCCCCCGGCACGATCGCCGGCCCGGAGTCGCCCCCCTGTGCCCAACCGTCACGAAGATCGAGGCGGAGGCCGCCGTTGATCTCGTGGTCGGCGGAGTGGCACGCCAGGCAACGGGCCGCCAGCAGCGGCACGATCGTCTCGGCAAAGCCCTCATCGACCGCGGCCGGCCCGGGTT
This sequence comes from uncultured Planctomycetaceae bacterium, assembly GCA_903949225.1. GTDB lineage: Bacteria > Planctomycetota > Planctomycetia > Pirellulales > UBA1268 > QWOP01. Next base: position 26,781 of record CAJAYZ010000238.1, on the reverse strand, counting down.
CCGCCGCGGGGAGGGAAGGAAAAGAACAGACGGCGAACCAGAGAGCACCGCCGGCGATCGCCGCGGCGACCGCTGCGCCCCTGCTCCACACGCTCCTTCTTGCCGCCATCGCCTCACCCCCGCCCGCTCACCCGATCGTGGCAAGCGCTCGATGGGATTCTACCTCAGCGCCGGCAGAGGATCCTCCCCCATTCACCATGTGTCGGGGAGGATCCGCAGCAGCCAGGCCACGATCCGCCAGCGGCGCGTGACATAGACGTGAGAGCGTTTCCGCCGGATCGCTGCCACGATCTGCCGAGCCGCCTTCTCCACCGGCGCCACCCAAAACAACCCTTCCCCCTTCGCCATGGCCGTGTCGACGAAGCCGGCCTGGATGTCGGTGATGGCGATGGGGAGCTTCCGGGCGGCGACCCGGTGGCGGAGCGCCTGGAGGTAGCGGCTCACGAACGCCTTGCTCGCGCCGTAGGCAGGCGCGTCGCCATGGCCATGGAGGGCGGCCAGGGAGGAGAGGCCGACAAGGTGCCCCGACCGACGGGCCTCGAAATGCCGCATCGCCGCCACGGCGATCGCCGTAAACCCGGCGACATTGACCGCCACCGTCTCCGCTTCCGGGGGCCAATCGAGGGGAGGATTCTCGTGGCCGACGCCCGAAGAGACGACGACGAGTTCGACGCCGCCGAGGTCGGCGACGAGCCGATCGAAGTGCTCGACCGCCGCGTCGCCGTCGCGAAGGTCGATCGCCCTGTGGAGGAACGTGCGCCCTGGGTACCGCGCCGAGAGTTCGTCGGCGAGATTGGCGAGCCGCGCCTCCCTCCGTGCTGCGAGTCCGAGGGCCCATCCGTCGTCGGCGAGCTGCCGGGCCACGGCCGCCCCGATGCCTGAGGAGGCCCCGACGATGATCGCCCTTGGGGGATGGGGTGCCGTTGTCATGGCGAAAAGGATAGCACCCGCTTGAATCCGCCCCACCCGGCCGGCCACACTTCACCCATCATGAACACACGCACTTTCGGTCGGACGGGGTGGAATGTTTCGGAGATCGGCTTCGGCGCCTGGGCCATCGGTGGCGGCCAGTGGGGAGGCGCCGACGAGAACGCCTCTCTTGCCGCGCTCCATGCAGCCCTCGACGCCGGCATCAACTTCTTCGATACCGCCGACGTCTACGGCGACGGCCTCTCCGAGCGCCTGATTGCGCGCCTCCGCCGCGAACGGTCGGAGCCGTTCCATGTCGTCACGAAGGCTGGCCGCCGGCTCTCCCCGCACACCGCCGACGGCTACAACGCCGCGAATCTCGCGGCCTTCGTCGACCGCAGCCTGACGAACCTCGCCGTCGACTGCCTCGACCTCGTCCAGCTCCACTGCCCGCCGACGGAGGTCTATTACCGCCCCGAGGTCTTCGAGGCCCTCGACGGTCTCGTGAAGGCCGGGAAGATCCGCTTCTATGGCGTGAGCGTCGAGAAGGTTGAGGAAGCCCTCAAGGCGATCGAGTATCCGAATGTCCAGTCGGTGCAGATCATCTTCAATGCCTTCCGGCTCCGGCCAGCGGAGTTGTTCTTCGAGCAGGCGTTGCGGCGGAACGTGGCGGTCATCGCCCGGGTGCCGCTGGCGAGTGGAATGTTGTGTGGAAAGTTCTCCCGCACGAGCGCCTTCCCCGAAGGGGATCACCGCCTCTTCAACCGTGAGGGCGCGATGTTCGACCGCGGTGAGACGTTCTCGGGGGTCGACTACGAAACTGGGCTCGAGGCCGTCGAACGGCTCCGTCCCCTGGTACCAGCCGGCGCCACGCTGACGCAGTTCGCGCTCCAGTGGATCCTCTCGTTCGAGGCCGTCACGACCGTGATCCCGGGGGGACGAAGCCCCGAGCAGGTACAGGCCAACGCCGAAGCCGCTGATTTTCCCCCCCTCGACGCCCACACGATCGCCGCCGTCCAGGCGATCTACGACGACGCGATCCGACCGCTGGTCCACCATCGGTGGTAAAGGAGGAAAAAGGTGCCAACCACCTTTTTCACGAAGGCCAGGGATGGCTTCGTCCGCGCTCTTTACAGATTCATCCCGAGGAACCCGCCGGCGGCATCGCTGTCGGCCTGTTCGCGGGCCAGTCGCTCGAGCGTCCGCCCCAGATCGCCGGCGGCGATGTAGCGGTCGAACTCCGCCTCGACCGCACGGCGGACGCTGAGGTCGAGCCAGGCAACGGCCGGCTGCGTCAGCCAGTCGCAGGTTTCCTTGGTGAGCTTCACCGTCAGATCGCTCCCCACCGTGTGGGTGTCGAGATCGTCGGTCAGGACGGTTCCTTCGACATCGAAGGCCACCCATCCACGCTCCGGGGCATTCGTGAACCGGAACGTGCAGGAGGCGTTCGTGAGATAATAGGCATTGCGGACGCCATGCTTGGCGACCGCGGCCTGCATCCGCCCGACCAGCGCGCGGAACCGGGGCGATGCCTCGGCCGGCACCTCGGCACGAGCGAGGGCACGCAGGGGCGTGCAGTCGAAACGAATCACGACCGGCGGAGGGGAGAGTTCCATATGAAGAAAAATACCATGTCGGCTGCCGACGTGCCGCTGGTTCGCATCTCCGGCGGCCGGCGGCTGATGGGGGTTCCCTGGACCGTCACCGTCTACGCCGCCAGGCCTGCCGCCGGCGAGCGGGGGGTGGCAGCGGCCCTCGACGAGGTCGAACGGCTCGAGGCGATCCTCTCCGACTACCGTCCCGACTCCGAGCTCTCCCGGCTCTCGGCCGCGGCCCCGATGGAAAGCCCTGTGCCAGTGAGCGACGAGATGTGGGAGGTCCTCACCCGCGCCGTGGCGTTCCGCGACGCCAGTGACGGTGCCTTCGACCCGACCGTCGGGCCGCTGACGACCCTCTGGCGTCAGTCTCGCCGATCCGGTGCCCTCCCGCTCCCTGCGAAGCTCGACGCCGCCCGGGCGGCGGTGGGAGCCGGAGCCCTCGTGCTCGTCGCCGCCCCCCGCGGCGTCCGGCTCACCCGCCCGCGGATGCGACTCGATCTCGGCGGCATTGGGATGGGCTATGCGATCGACCGGGCCCTGGCAATCCTCTCCGAGCAGGGAATCGACTCGGCCCTCGTCGATGCCTCGGGTGATGTCGGAGCCTCGGGAGCGCCACCCGGGGAGGAGGGGTGGCGGATCGCGATCGACCCGATCCCCGGCACGCCGGCGGCCATGACCGGGGAGGTGCTTCTCGCCCACGCGGCGATCACCACCAGCGGGGATGCGAGGCAGTCGGTCGCGATCGGCGGCCGCCGCTACAGCCACATCGTCGATCCCCGCACCGGGATCGGCATCGACGGGCCGGCAGCGGTGACGGTCATCGCCGCGGACGCCACCACCGCCGATGCCCTGGCGACCGCGGCGAATGTCCTCGGGCCGGTCCGCGGCCGGACGCTCCTGGAAAACCAGGCAGGCTGCGCCGGGCGGTTCGTTTCGGTGGACGGGGACGGTGAAAGGATCGTCCGCGAGGTGCAGACGAGTCGCTGGCCGGGTGTTGGGGAACGCACTCGCCCTCTACAGCGCTAAAAAACCACCTTTCCTGCCCACCTTCTTGCCCATTCCTCCGCACCGGGCGACTTTGCCGGAAGGGGTGACGATTCCCCGAAGTTTGACGGTTACGCCGACGATAACACCCGTGCCGTCGCTGCGCCCAAGTGCACGCGAGTCGGATGCAGCGTCGGGGGGCACTGCGTCGGGATCGGTCCGTCGGCTTCGACGGGCGAACCCCTTGGGCGCAGCGGCAGCTTTTGAATCACCGTGATCCTCAATGCCCGTACGCCGGACCCCCAACCGTGCCAAACCTCCTGCTGCGACGAGCCTGGACGGTCATGACGAGCCTCACGCTCGTGGCCAGCGGTTGCGCCCCGCGGCAGCCGTTCTACTTCTTCGAGGACGGCGACCTCTCGCACTACGTCGGTGCCATCCAGAAGATCGAGTACCCCGACACGGTCCACCAGCCGCTCGACGAGGCGGCCGGCACGATCGAGCCGCTCACGCTCTCCAACGCCAACTTCGACCAGGTCTGGGAGGTGTCGCTCGAGGACGCCATCCGGACGGCACTCGAGAATGGCAAAGTGCTCAGGAGCCTCGGAGGCCGCTTCCAGAGCTTCGGTGGCCCACGGCCCCAGGCCGGCGAGCCGGCGGTGTCGCTGCTCACCAATCCGGCCGCCTACCCCACCGTCTACGATCCGGCGATCAGCGAGACCGACCCCTTCCGCGGCGTCGAGAGCGCGCTTGCGTCGTTTGATGCCCAGCTCTCCAGCTCGCTCACCTGGGCCCGGCAGAACCGGCCGCAGAACGTCGGCGGCGTCGGCACGCAGATCTTCCAGCAGAAACTCCTCGGCGACATCGGCACGTGGACGACCGGGATCAGCAAGGTGTCGGCGACCGGCAGCACGTTCGGGATCCAAAACCAGACCGTCTACGACAATAACAACTCCCCAATCCGCCAAGACGGCGTGCCGTCGACATGGCTCACCAACTACGACTTCACCTTCAACCAGCCCCTCCTCCAGGGCGCGGGGCTGACCTACAACCGGATCGCCGGCCCCGACGCTTTCAACAACATCAACGGTCGCCCTAACTTCCGCGGCGTGCTCATTGCCCGCGTGCTCGCTGATCAGTCGCTGGCCGACTTCGAGATCGGTGTCCGCAATATGGTCAGCGACACCGAGCAGGCGTACTGGGAACTCTACTTCGCCTACCGCAATCTCGAGGCCCGCAAGGCCGGCCGCGACAGCGCGCTGGAGGCATGGCGCAAGGTCCACGCCCTCTACGTCGAGCAGTCGCGCGGCGGAGAAGCTGACAAGGAGGCCCAGGCCCGCGAGCAGTACTTCTTCTTCCGCAGCGACGTTGAGAACGCGCTCACCGACGTCTACCGGAGCGAGAACAGGCTTCGCTACATGATGGGGCTCTCGGCCTCCGACGGCCGGCTCATCCGCCCCTCCGACGAGCCGACGACGGCCCGAGTCACCTTCGATTGGCAGCAGTCGCTCGTCGAATCGCTCTCCCGGTCGGCGGAGCTCCGTCGACAGAAGTGGGTGGTCAAGCAGAAGGAGCTCGAGCTCGTTGCTTCGAAGAACCTCCTTCTCCCCCGGCTCGACATGAACGGCTATTACCGGTTCCTCGGCATGGGTCAGGAGCTCATCAATCAGAACTACAGCCCCTACAACGCCGAAGGTCTCGACCCGCTCAACGGCACCGACGCCTACTCGACGCTCTCCAGCGGGAGGTTTCAGGAATGGCAGGCCGGGGCACAGTTCCTCATGCCGATCGGCTTCCGCCGCGAGCTCTCCACCGTCCGCAACTATCAGCTCCAGCTCGCCCGTGAACGCTCCCGGCTCCAAGACGAGGAGATGGAAGTGTCGCACGCGCTGGTCGAAGCGGTGCGGAACGTCGACACGAACTTCGCCCTCTCGCAGACAAACTTCAATCGCCGCGTTGCCTCCGAGCGGCAGGTGGAGGCGGTCCAGGCGGCCTATGATGCCGGCACCGTGACCCTCGACCAGCTCCTCGACGCCCAGCGCCGTCGGGCCGACGCCGAGAGCGCCTACTACCGCTCGGTCGTCGATTACAACCGCTCGATCGCCCAGCTCCATTTCCGCAAAGGCTCGCTCCTCGAATACAACGGCGTGTTCCTCGCCGAAGGCCCGTGGCCCGGCAAGGCCTACTTCGATTCCTACCGCCGGGCCCGGCAGCGGGACGCCAGCCTGTTCCTCGACTACGGCCACTCCCGCCCTGGCGTCTTCAGCCGCGGGCCGATCACGCAGGACTTCGACGGCATCGGCGCCGGGACAGGGGCCCAGCAACTCCCCCCCCGTGATCCGGCCACGAACGAGGAGACGTCGACCCCCGCGCCCAAGCCGGCCGGCGACGGCAAGGCTCCGGCCGGTGGCAATCCGCTCGAGGAGATTCCGACGCCCGCTCCGCTGCCGAATCCCGCGAAGGCCGCCAGCCCCGCCGCCGCCGCGCTGCTCCCGCCGGCCGTGCCGTCGGTGCTCATGCCGGTCTCGCAGATCACGCTGGAATCGGCAAAGCCCTGGGGCAATGCCCTCACCGGCTGGAAGGCCGAAAGCGCTCCGTCGGGACGGGTCATCAGCACCCCCGCCGATGCCGCGGCAACGCAGGGCCGGTAACCCGTCGTCGGGGAAACGCTTCGTCGGCCGACGCCAACGCGGCCTTCAGCGTCCCAGCGGTAAGTCCGCCGCCGCTCGGGCGGCGGCCAAGGCCGCCGGATCCTCTCGGCCAATCCGATCGAGGTGCTCCCGCGCCGCAGCCGACGGGCAGGCAACGAGATACCCGGCGACGGCACGACGGATGAGCGGATCGTCGGCGGCCGCATCCCACCACGCTGCCACCGCATCGACCTCTTCCCAAGCCTCCGCGCGGGCCAAATCGATGATCGCTAGGGCAGCCACCGCCGGGCTTTGGGCGAGTTCCGCCGTCACCGCGGAGATCCTCGCGGGGGGAATCGTCCCGGTGAGATACTCACGGGCGAAACGGAGGGCCGCAAGGAGCTGACGCTGATCGACCGGCCGATCGGGACTGGCCCGGTCGGCGAGCCAATCGAGCCCATCGACGCCCTCGGCGACGAGGATCCCCGCCATCAGCCCGTCAGCCCCGGCACGGAAGTCACCGCCAGCCGTCTCGAGTGCCGCCCGGAGAGCGGCTGACGACAGCCTCTTCCCGCCGGACGATCCCTCCGCCACGACGACGCCGAGCGCCAGTCCATAGAATCCCCTTCGCCGTTGGTCGGTGGCAGGATCGGCCACCCAGGTCGCCAGAGGCCGCGCCGCGAGTGCCGCCGCCGCCTCGCGGACAGCCGGGAAAGGGGCGACGGCAAACTCCGCGAAGGCATCGTCGGCGATCGCCGGCTCGGGATGCTCGAGGCGGGCAGCAAACCACGCGAGCCGTTCGCCGACAGGCTCCGTGATCGCTGGCGCCGTAACGACATGCCCGAGGAGCGTCTCGTCCGCCGCCACCGCTGTCCAGCGCACGGGCGACTCGGCCGATCCGAACAGCACCGCCGTCCCCTCCACCGGCGCTGCCACCCGGGCGGTGACCAGCGTGGGGGGCTCGCCGTCGACCCGGCCGGGAGTGTCGGGCAGCACCTGGATCACCCGGAACGAGCCGGCGAGGAGTCCGGAAGCGTCGGGCCGGGCCCGATCCGCAGCCTCGGCGATACAGACGTAGCCTGCCGAGTCGCGGCGCCGGGCCAGCGAATCGCCAACAGGCCCGCAGAACGGACAGGCTTCGCTCGAGATCGCCGGGAGGATGAGGAGCACTGCGGCGAGACCGAGCAGCCGAAAGATTCCGGGCCCTCGGCCCGACGGCATAGGAAAGCGATCCGATTGGCACCCATGCCCTGACCGGCCCGGTAGGTGATCGAGGCCAAGCATCTCAGCCGTACGCAAGGGAGTCGGCTTCCTTCGACTTCTGCAATCGCTGCCGCCAGTAAGGAACGGCACAGATGAACAGCCGTCCGGTCCCTTCGTAAACGCACGACAGCTTCTGCCCGGACAGCCAGTGGCTTAGATAGGAGCGGGCGGGGCGCTTCATCCGCATCGTGATCCCGCTGGTCCGGGCCACCGCGAATCCCCCGTCGAGCACGACCCGCTCGTTGTCGAGCTCGATCTCCTCGACAGGGCCGTCGACGCTCAGGACCACTTTCCCCTCACCAACCAGCGCCGTCTTGTACCAGAGCAATCCCTCGCCGGCCCAGTACGACGTCCAGAGCCGCTCGCGGTGGATCGCGAGTTTCACCTCCCCTTCGGAGGCCCAGAAGCAACGATGCTCGAGGATCCAGCGCTCCCCCTGCTGGACGTCGAAGATGTGGTAGCCGCCGAAGGTCGAATCGAGATAAAGCTCCCCCGTGCCCACGTACCGCGGCCGGACCACCGATTCGTCGGAGAACATCGAAACAAACATCGCCCGCGGTGACGGCAGCGGCACGTCCATCTCGATGTCGCCGCTCATCCGATAGAGCGCGCCGCGCTCGGTGCGGACGTCATCGTCGTCGAGGATGACCTTGAGCCAGCGGCATCCCTCGGAGACCTCGATGTCGAACTCAACCATCGATCGACACCTCCTGGCCGGGCTGGAGCCCCCCCTTCGTCCAATCGCATTTCCACCCGGGGAACGCGACCTGCGGATAGGGGTCGGGAGCGAGCGGACCATCCGACGAAACAACGACGTCGCAGAGCCGATCGGGACGCACCCGTCCCAGCCGGAAGTGTTTCGTGGCGTGCTGCGTGGCGGGATCGATCGTCATGCGTCCCCCTGGGCCATCGAACCCGATCCCGGCGGCAAACACCTGGCGAACCGCCTCGGTGCTAAACGACCCTGCCTGCTCGACCGCCACCTTCCAGAGGTTGATCAGGCACCAGGCGGCCTCCATCGAATCGCCGAAGACGCGATCCTCGCCAAACTCGCTACGGAAGCCGGCCATCCAGGCGGCGTTTGCGGGCGTGTCGACGGTCTGGAAGTAGCTCGACAGGACCCAGTGGCCAGCCGAATGGGCGGCCGGCATGCTCCGCAGGTCGTCCTCCGAGACGCTCGTCGACACCAGGGGAACCTTCGCCGGATCGATCCCGGCCTCCGCCAGCGCCGCAAACAGCGCGATGTTCCCGGAGCCGTTGACGGTATTGAGGATGCAGTCGGCCCCGCGCTCGCGGATGCGGGCTACCACCGGGGCGAAGTCTTTGCTGTCGAGGGAAAAATATTCCTCGCCGACGATTTCGACGCCGGTGCCGGCAAGCCACTTCCGCACGATAAAGTTCGTCGTCCGTGGGTAGACATAGTCGGAGCCGAGGAGGAAAAACTTCTTTCGCTCCCCCCCCGGCCCACTCCGCAGCCAATCGAGGGCCGGGAGGACCTGCTGGTTGGGCACCTGCCCGCCATAGATCACGTTTCGCGAGCTCTCGTTCCCCTCATACTGCACCGGATAAAAGAGGAGGCTGTCGCGCTCCTCGACGATCGGAAGCACCGCCTTGCGGCTGGCGCTCGACCAGCAACCGAACAGCGCCACAGCCCCGTCATCGAGGAGCGTCGTGGCCCGCTTGGGGAACAGGTCGGTCCGCGACCGGGGGTCGGGGGCGCGGGGATCGATCGAGAATCCGAGGATTCCGCCGGCGGCGTTGAAGCGCTCCACGGCATCGAGCTCGACGTCGCGCAGCGACGTCGAGCCGATCGCCAGCGGCCCGGTCTGCGAATGGAGCAGCCCGATCCTCACCGTCGGTGCCCGCGGCGGGATGCCGAGCGAACAGCCGACAAACAACGAAGGCGCCAGCACCCGCGCGGCGGCAAGCGTGGCAGCAACCCCGGACCGGAGCGCTTCACGCCGGGTGACGGCGCCGCGATTGAGGGGCTGGGTGTCGGGGGGGACCGGCATGTCAGTCCTCGAGCATCCGCTGGTAGAGCAATTCAAAAGCCTCAGGCGAAACACTCACCTCGCCGCGGAAGGGCTGATTCATGTCGACGATGAGGTACATCATCAAGCCCAGATACGCGGCCAGAATCCCGCCGAGAACGAGCTGGGTGAGGAAGCGAGTGTCGAACATCCAGCAGAGGAGGATGTTGAAAAACGCCCCGACGAACATCACGATCCACATCGCCCGCGGCAATCCTGCCCGCACGGAATGGAGGCGAAGCCGGCGGCATTCGAGGAAGTGATTGATCTGCCGCAGCGCCTCGGCATGGAGGATCTCCTCGCCGGGAGTCTTGGGCTGGAAGTCGAGGAGCCGATCGAAGAGGGCCTCGGCATGGATCGTGCCCTCCTCCGGAATGATTCCCTGTTGCTGCAACGGCCAGGCATATTTGATGACGTAGCGCGTGTAGTCGCGGATCAGCCAGCGGAGATCCTGGCCGTGGGGCTCGGGATATCGTGACATGTCCTCATAGAGGGCCGAGAGGGCCGCGGCCTCGCGGGTGACGTTCTGCTCCGCCGACTCGACGTTCTGATAGGCCGTGACGGCGATCAGGCCGAGGAGCAGGCCGTAAAACACGCAGAAGCAGGAGAGGATGTAGCCGATGAGGTCGTTGAGCCCCGGCGCCCGGCGGACGAATATCCGCAGGATCGGCCGCACGACCACCGCCCCGGCCCAGTAGAAGGCGACGAACGCCCCCACCATGAGCAGCGCCGCCCGGGCTGTCGGGATGTCGTAGAACCAGGAGAGGTCGAAGGGCATGGCGGGCGTTGGGGCAGTGAGGATCACCGCAGAGCGCGGCGGGCGTGCCGATCAAAGGCCAAAGTGATGGTAACAGACGCCCGCCTGTGGTTCACGGATGCCCGAAAGGGCTTACTCCACGGCGTCGCCGTCGATGGCGTAGACGGCCAAGTGCTTGCCGTCGGGGCCCTTGAGCTCCTCGAGCCGGAACGATCCCGCCACGGCCACCGGGCGGATCGAGAAATCGGCCGACTTGCCCGGCCGCATCCGCACGACGACGCAGTCATGGAGGAGCGCGCCGGGACCGAAACAGCATTCCATGTTGTCGCGGACGAGCACGAACTGGGTGATCCCGCGCTGCTGGAAGCTGGGGAGGATGTAGCCGCGGATCCTCACCCGCTGCCCCTGGAGGGCGTCGACCGCCGGCGGCAGGATCCCGCGATCAAACGGCTCCCCCTTCTCCAGTGGCAGCTTGAGATCGTCGAACGTGATCTCCCGCACCCTTCCATCGCCCGTGGCAACAGCCGGGGGCTTCACCGCGACGACCGGCGCTGCAGCGCCCGCTGCTTCTTCCTGCGCCAGATCGCCCGCGGCGGCCGATCCTGTCTCCCTGGCCCCCGTGGCCGGGCGCTGCTGCGGCGCGACCCGAGATTCCGCCGGCGCGCAGCCGATCGTGACGGAGGTCAGCAGCAGGGCGAGTGCCCACCACCGGCGGGCGTGGCGGTCAGCGGACACTGGCATCCTCCAGGTGATAGAACACCCCGCCGTCGACATCGACGGCCCCGGCAGGACGGATCGAGAACCGGCCCGCGATCTTCCGCAATCGCGGCGTGTACTCGATCATCTGCTTGTCGGCCATCTGCACGAGCACCCGGTCGGTGATCTTCGGATTGCCACCGAAGCAGCAATCCCCCTGGTCGCGCACGAGGAGGAACTGGCGGATGCCGCGCTGCTGTTTTCCCGGATACATGTAACCTTTCAGGAGGACGTCGCGACCGTGCATCTTCACCGCTGACTCCGGGATCATGTTCGCCGGCTCCCCTTCCCCGGGCTGCAGGGCCGCGTAGTTGAGGCGCTCGAATCCCGGTGGCAGTTCGCGAGCGTAGACCGTCGCTTGGTACCAAAGGCCGCCGGCGAACAGGAGGCTGCCGACGACCATTGAGCCGATCGCCAGCACCTTGCCGGCGAGGACATCCGGGCGAGCGAGGATGTCGCGCCAGCCGACGAGCCCGAGGACAACCGCCAGCAGCGGCACCGTCAGGAGCCACCAATCGATGAAGCCCAAGGGGGAGAGGAGCGCGAGCACGGTCGCAGCGATCGTCACCCCTCCGAAGGCACGATAGCCATCGTCGATCGGAGGAAGATCGCCCGAGGCCGACGACTCGGGCGTATCGAAGAGACCGGCAGCCATGGAAACTTCCCGGGGAACAGGGGACTGATCGCGCGGAACGGGAGGACCTCATCCGAAGGCCGGGCGCCCTTCACGCGGCGCCGGAGGATCGCATCGCCATCCGAGACAGCACCGCCACCGCCGCCAGCAGGAGGGCTACGCCGCACCACCGCCCCAAGGTCGACACCCACGGATTGGCGGCGGGCGTCGATCCACCATTCACGATGGCCGGTGCCATCGGAGTAGCCTTCAGCTCCCCTCCGGCCTCGACGCGGGCAGGATCGATCGCCACGGTTTCGTCCGTGGCATCCTCGTCGCCCAACACCGGGGGGATGCGGGCGGCCAGCGCCGCTTCGGCCGCCGAGACTTCGGTGGCCGGCGGGCTCGTCACGGCAGGCGCCGCGCCTCCGGGCTGAGAGGACGGGTCGCCGGGATCACCGTCGGATTCGGTGGCCGCGGGGGCACCCTCAGCCGGCTTCGGCACGGCAAGCGCCGCCGCAAAGCCGGCCAGTGTCGCCGCCCGGCGGACCGCCTCGGGATCGAGCTTCTCGAGCTTCGCAAGCACCTCGGCGGCGTGGGGATCGGGGCAGGCCTTGAGGTAGTTCACGACCGGCTCGCGGACGAAGAGGTTGTCGGCGTCGGCCTTCTCGAAGAGTTCGCCGAGCCGGTCGACGACCGACCAATCCTCCCAGCGAGCGAGATCGGCGATGACGAGGTCGGCGAGCTTCGGCTCGCCGAGGAGGATCCGCAATGACTGCAGGACCCGCTCCCGTGGCACCACCGTCGATTCCTCGCCGAGGAACCGCAGCGCCATCACCGCTGCGTAGGTTTCGGTGAAGGGAACATTCCGCCCCTTGCGGTCGAGGAACTGGGTGTCGACCATGTCGAGCCCCTCGGGGCCCTTGAGGGTGACATAGCAGGCGATGAGGGCGTCGAGGCCCGAACGCACCTCGGCGTTGGCCGGATCGGGCTCGGTGTTGGCAAGGATCGCCCCGATGCGATCGGCGTCGGCCTTGGTGCCGCAGACCCCGAGCATCGTGGCGTAGAGACGACGCCGGTTGGCGGGCACCTTCGGATTCTCGATCCAGGCGAGCAGTTGCGTCGGGTCCATCCGGCTCTCGAGGCCGCGGACATCGTCGTAGGGGGCAACCGCAAACTCGTCATAGGCGTCGCGCGCCAGGGTGTCGTCGGCATCCTCGAGATACTTCTGGAAGAACGCCAACCGATCGGCCCCCTTGGCCGGGAGGTCGGCGAGCTTCTTGAGATAGTCGATCCCGCGATCGCTGACCGGGATCGGGCTCGACCAGACGAGCTTCGGGGGCTCGACAGCCATGAGGAGATAGGTCGTGCCGGCGGGCTTGACCTCGAGCATGATCGTCTCGATCTGGCGGACGCCATCGACATCGAGGAGCTCCGCCCCCTCGAGCAGATCATTCCCTTTGAGCGCTTCGACGACCACGAACCGCCCCTTGGGGAGCGGGCCGTCAGACCGGGGTGACAGCGACGCGGTGGTCGGGGGCTCGACGAGCCGGGCGATCACGGCCACCTGACTCTGCGCGATCTCCTGCGAGAACGTCAGCGACACGGCCGAACAAAACGGGCACGCCGACGCGGCCGGCATCCTGCCGGTGAAGAAGACGGTTAGGAGAGCGACCACGAGGCGGGAAAGGCGCGCGGAGCGGGAGTTGGGTTTCATGGCCCGATTTTAGCAGGCTCAGGAACGCCGGGGGAAATCCGCTTCTCCACCGCCATCCCGTTTTCTCCCGCGTGCCACGCCCGGGGGGACCGGCAGGGCTCAGCCGGGGCCCTGCAGCCACCGGGAGACATCGGTGCGGTAGGCGGCCAGCGCCGGGAGCAAGGCCGCGAGGATCGCCAGGAGGACGAGGAACGGGACGAGAAGGACCTCGGCCTCGGGCGCCGACGAGAAAAACCCGGCCCTGACCCCCGCGCTGGCGGCGATCCAAGGCCCGATCGCCGCCACGATTGCATGCCCGAGCACCCAGCCGACCAGCCCCCCGCCGACAGCGAGGAGCACAGCCTCGATGAGGACCGTCGCCAGGACATGACCGCGGCGTGCCCCCAGGGCGCGCATGATCGCCACATCGCGGCTCCGCTCGAGCGACGAGCCGACCATGCTGATGAGGATGCCGAGCGCCGACACGAGCACGACCAGCGCCGTGACCATGAGGAGGACGAGCTCGAGGGGCCGGACGAAGAGATCGAGGAGCTGACGAATCTCTGCCACCGGGAGCGCCGCCTGGGCGTCACGCCCCTCGTTGATCGCCGTCCGCAGGCCCATCGCCGTCAGTTCCGGCGGCAACCCCGGCAGCGATGCGGTCTCGAGGAGGATCGCCGTCACTTCCCGCTGACTTGCCGGGAGCGGTACCGGCCCCTGCGGCGTCTGGCCATCTGCGGCTACGGTCGTTGTCACCTCCGGCTCCACCCCGTCCGGCAGAGGCTTGGCATGGCCATCCTGGAGGTAGAAACCCTCCATGTTGACAAACACACCGCGGTCGATCGGCGTCCAGGTGCGCTCGAGGATCCCCACGACATGAAACGGGTCGTGCACCTTGCCGTCATCGGCGCCGTGGGTGGGGGCGAACGGATCTCCCACTTTGAGGCCGAGGGTGTCGGCGACACTCGCGCCGATCACGCCGGCGAAGAAGTCATCGTCGCGGAGATTCTCTCCCGCCGCGAACCGGAACGGCTCGCCGTCGCCTCGCGTGAGCCGGCCAAAGAAATCGGAGTTCGTTCCCACGACCCGGAAGCTGCGGTAGTAGTCCCCCATGCAGGTCGGGACGGCCACGCCGGTGCTCGCGGCATACTTCCCGTCGACCCCGTCGGCGCGCCGCGCCGCCGGGAGGAACTCCTCATAGAAGTCCCAGCCGACGTTCTCGATCGGTTTGCTGATCAAGTAGACGGTGTTGAGGACGAGCTGGAGGGGGCTCCCCTTCGCCCCCACGATCATGTTGTAGCCGAGCCCAGCCCCCGACTCGAAGGCCTGCTGGACGATTCTCCCGGTGACGAGCGTCGCCACGACCAGCGCCACGCCGAGCGCCAGCGACACCGCCGTCAGGGCGCTGGTGAGGGGGCGCTGGCGAATGTTGCGCCAGGCGATGCCGAGGAGGTTCATGGGGAGTGACCAGCGGGGAGAGACGGTCAGCGCTTGTGGACGGCGGCGGCGCGGTTGAAGTCCTCGAGACGGAGCCGGCGGGGGAATTGGGCCGACACCTCCGGGGCATGCGTGACGACGACGAGCGCCACGCCGTGGTCGGTGCAGGTCGTGCGGAGGAGATCGATCACCTGCTGCTGGTGGGCGGCATCGATGCTGGCGGTCGGCTCATCGGCGAGGACGACCCGCGGCCGGTTGGCGAGGGCCCGGGCCACGGCCACGCGTTGCTGCTGGCCGGTGGAGAGCTCCGCGGGGCGATGGTGAAGGCGGTGGCCGAGGTCGACCGCGCTGAGGAGCTCCATGGCCCGCGACCGGTCGGGACGCCCGGACCCGAAGGCCATCGCCACGAGGACATTCTCCAGGGCGGTAAACCCGGGGAGGAGGTTGAACGACTGAAACACCATCCCGAGCTTGTCGGCCCGCACCCGGTCGCGACGGGCCTCGTCGAGCCGGGCCAGATCGATGCCATCGATGACCACCCTCCCGGCATCGGGGCGGGTGATCCCGGAGATGACGTTGAGGAGCGTCGACTTTCCCGACCCGCTCTGCCCCTCGAGGGCGAGGTGCTCGCCGGGGGCAACCGTGAAGGCTTCGATGTCGAGGACGTCGACCCGGTCCCCCCCCGGCATCGCGAATGACTTCCGCACCTTCTCGAGCTGGATGACGGGGGTCGACATGGCATCTCGGAAGAGCGGCGGACAGGGCCACGGGGAACGCCCCGCAGTATTCCCGATCGCCACGCGGCGGGAAAGAGCGGGAATCTCTCCGTCCGGGGGGGCGGCGACGCCCCGGCGGGATGGGAGCGTGGCGGGACAGCCCACGGGTTGTTTGAGCGGCCCTGGCGAGCGGGTGTATATTTGCTCGCGCGTCCACCGCGGCCACCAATCCTGCAATCGTCGCAGGAGGCCGTTCCCACCCCCGGCGCCCCGCCCTCCCCGGCGCCCCGCCCCAGGAGTCTGCCAGTGTCCATCCGCGTCGGCATCAACGGTTTCGGCCGCATCGGTCGCCTCACCTACCGGGCCATCTACGAGAAGTTCGGCCTCGACGGCGACGTGCAGGTCGTCGCCCTCAACGACCTCACCGACGCCAAGACGAACGCCCACCTCCTCGAGTTCGACTCCAACTACGGTCCATTCAAGGGGCACGTCGCCTACGAGGGGAACGACCTCGTCGTCGACGGCCGGAAGATCAAGGTCTTCGCCGAGAAGGATCCCGGCGCGATCGACTGGTCGAGCCAGGGGGTGCAGGTGGTCGTCGAGAGCACCGGCTTCTTCACCGACGCCACCAAGGCGGTCGCCCACAAGCGTGGGAGCGTGAAGAAGGTCGTGATCTCGGCCCCGGCCAAGAACGAGGATCTGACGATCGTCCTCGGCGTCAACAACGAGATGTACGACCCCTCCAAGCACCATGTCATCTCCAACGCCTCCTGCACGACCAACGGCCTCGCCCCGGTCGCCAAGGTGCTCCACGAGACCTACGGCATCGACCGCGGCCTGCTGACGACGGTCCACGCCTATACCAACTCCCAGAAGACGGTCGACACGGCCGCCAAGGATCTCCGCGATGCCCGGGCCGCGGCCCTCAACATCGTCCCGTCGAGCACCGGTGCGGCACGGGCCGTCGGTCTCGTCATCCCGGCCCTCCAGGGGAAGTTCACCGGCATGGCGTTCCGCGTGCCGACGCCGACGGTGAGCGTCGTCGACTTCACGGCGATCCTCAACAAGGAAGCCTCGCCGGCTGACATCAACGCGGTGATGAAGAAGGCGGCCGAGGGCCCCCTCAAGGGCATCCTCCGCTACACCGACAAGGAGCTGGTCTCCACCGACCTCAAGGGGGATCCGCACAGCTCGATCTTCTCGGCTGTCGACACGATCGGCCTGGGCAACTTCGTCAAGGTCGTCAGCTGGTACGACAACGAATGGGGCTATTCCAACCGTGTCGCCGACCTCCTCAACTTCCTCGAGGATCGCGGCCTCTGATTTGGCCCGACGGGCGAAGCAGAATCTTCGGCGGGGCGTCGCACGGCGGCGCCCCGCTTTTTTTCACCGTCGCGAGCGGAAGAGCCGGCGGGGGAAGTCGGGGTCAATCGGTGGGGTGCGTCGGCATGTCGCCGGAAGAGTGCACCGACACCGGCACGTCGACCCGGTGGACGCTGCCGTCGAACGTCGTCATCACGACGTGAACATGGACCGTCGACGACTGGGGCGGGGGCCCGGGCCAGCGGAGGAGAAAGTGGAGCCCGCGGGCCCGCGACGTGCGGCGAAAATGCCCCTGGGCCTCGGCCTCGGGGATGTCCCAGCGGGCGATGCAGCCCCCCTCGCCGGGATCGGTCGGCTCCGCCGGCACCAGGCCCGCTCCCTGTGGCACGGCAGGATCATTGACGAACACGACGACATCTCCGGCGGCCGTCACGAGGCGCTCGTCGGCATCACGGGGCTCGACGACGAGGGCGAGCCCCTCGGCCACCCCATCGCCATCGGCATCGAAGCACTCCGTCCGCGCGGGGTTGACGACGAGATGACTGATCCGCGCCTCGCCGGCCAGACTCTCCTCAAACGACAGCCTTCGCACGGCGGGCGGCATCCCGGCGCTGGGGAGCGGGGGGACACCGTCGAGCTTCGGCGGCACCATTCCCCCCGGCGGGACCGACAGCGATGCCGGCGGCGGCGTGAGGGGCGGGGGAAGCGTCGGGGACGATGAAGGGGCGCCACCGGGCCCGAAGCGGAGGCCCCTCGGCGCGGCACCTGAGCCCCCGGGCGCCGTCAGCCCCGGCACCGACACGTTGGGCAGCGGAGGAGGGGGCACGAAGGTCGGCGCCGAAGACGCTCGGGCCGGGGCTGACGATCCTTCGCCGATGCCCAGCTGCCTCCGCAGGCTTTCGTTCTCTCCTGCCGTCCGCTCCAAGCGGGCACTCCTCGACTGGAGCTGGTCCTGGAGGTGGTAGATCTGGTCTTCCTGCATCCGCAGCTCCCGTTCGAGGAGTTGCTGGTTGAGGTCGGTCTTGCAGCCAGCGAGCGCCACAAGAGCGCCAGCCAACAGGGCAGCAGGGCACGCCGCTCCCCGGCGGGATGCGCGGATCGGTCGCGCCCCTCGAGGGGCCCGGGTGCTCCCAGTGGACCTGTGCATGATGCGCCTCCTGCGCCTCAGGCGGTCTGTGCCACGACGATCCCCCGGTCCTCCGGACCGGTCACGCCCGCCGTCAGGTGACGCTCTTGACCGTCGGCATCCTGTCGATCACCTCGTCGATGAGTCCGTATTCGCGGGCCTTCTCGGCGGCCATGAAGTTGTCACGGTCGGTGTGCTTCTCGATCTCATCGAGCGGCTGGCCGGTGTGCTTTTGGAGGATCATGTTGAGCCGCTGCTTGATGTAGCGGAACTCCTTGGCGTGGATCATGATCTCCTCCGCCGTCCCCTCCATGCCGGCGAGCGGCTGGTGGATCATGATCCGGGAGTTCGGCAGAGCACGCCGCTTCCCCTTAGCGCCCGCCGTGAGGAGCACCGCCCCCATCGAGGCACACTGACCGATGCAGTACGTGGCGACGTCGCAGGTCACGAACTGCATCGTGTCGTAGATCGCCAACCCGGCCGTAACGCTGCCGCCCGGGCTGTTGATGTAGAGGTGGATGTCGGACTTCGGGTCGTCGGACTGCAGAAAGAGCAACTGCGCGACGATCGCGTTGGCGACCTCGTCGTTGACCTGACTGCCGAGGAAGATGATCCGGTCCTTGAGCAGGCGACTGTAGATGTCCATCGCCCGCTCTTCGCGGCCGCTCTTCTCGATGACGTAAGGGATGAGAGGCATCGGTCAGTCCTTCTCCTTGTCGTCGCCGGTCACTGGGGGCTTGGTGAGGATCTCGTCGACAAGACCGTACTCCTTCGCCTCAATGGCGGAGAGATAGCGGTCCCGGTCGGTGTCCCTGGCGATCCGCTCGAGCGGTTGCCCGGTGTGATCCGCCAAAATCTCGTTGAGGACGGAGCGGGTCTTGAGGATCTCGTCGGCCTGGATCTCGATGTCGCTCACCTGGCCGCCGACCTGGCCGTAGGGCTGGTGAATCATCACCTTCGAGTGCGGCAGGGCGAAACGCTTCCCCTTGGCGCCACCGGCGAGCAGCACGGCCCCGCCACTGGCGGCGATCCCCACGCAGTAGGTCGCCACCGGGCAGGAAAGGATCTGCATCGTGTCGTAGATCGCCATCGTCGCCGTGACGCTGCCGCCGGGCGAGTTGATGTAGAAGTGGATGTCCTTGCGCCGGTTGTCGCTCTGGAGATAGAGCAGCTTCATGACCAGCTCGTTGGCGTTGCCGTCGTAGATCTCCCCCTGGAGCAGGATGATCCGATTCTCGAGAAGCAGGTCGCCGAGCGTCATCTGCCTCTGCCGCTGGTAGTCGCGGGAGGCGCTGGAGGCGCTGGACGAGCGCGGATCGAAGGGACGGTCGTGCATGGTGGGGGCCCGGGTGGGGACGCTTGACAAACGAAGGGGGACCGGGGACGTGGGAAGCCGGAGCTTTAGCGCCTCGGGGCACGCACCGCAGAGGCCTCGGCATGATTGGCAGTCGGGATCGCGTCATCCCCCACAAGCTCACCGCAGACCGCATGGTCGACGGCGTCGGCGTCGGGCTTGGGGAACTCGAAGGGAGTGTCGGCGAACGTAGCGCTGGTCGTGATCAGGTCGAGGGTCTTGCGCTCGATGATCTGATTGCGGAGGACGTCCATCAGGCCGCGCTTCTCGAGGCTGGCACGCACCCGACGGGGCGACTCGCCCGACTGCGCGGCGATCGCGCGGATCTCCTCGTCGTAGTCGGCTCCCGTCTCCGCGATCGATTCCTCCTCGGCGATCCGCTCGAGGATGAAGTGCTCCTTGAGGGCCTTGGCGGTGCTCGCCATCACCGACTGCCGCAGTTGGTTGACATGGCGGCGGATCGAATCGTCATCGAAGCCGCTTCGGCGCAGCTCGAGGATCGCCCGCTCCAGCTCACGCTGGCTCTGTCGGCGGAGGAGATCGGGGGGGAGATCCCAGTTCGCCGAGGCGGTCAGGGCACTGGCGACCTGCTTGCGGACCTCACGGCGCTGATGCCAGGCAAGCTGCCCGTCGAGCTGCCCACGGATGGCGGCACGGAGGGCGTCGCCATCGGCGAACGGGCCGAGTTCGCCGAGAACCTCCTCGTTGAGCTCCGGCAACTCGAGCTTCTTCACCTCGACCACGGTCAGCTCCAAGGTGACTTCCTTGCCGCGGAGCGCCTCGACGGCAGCTTCGCTCGAGATGGTCACCGGCGCCGTCACCGGCTTGCCCGGCTTGGCCTTGGCAACGAGCTTGGCGAATCCCGGCAGCTCGGCATCCGCCAGCGAGAGCTTCTCGCGAACGACGATCTCGACCTCGTTGGCCTCGGAAAGTACGGTGTCGCCGTCGAGGAAGCGGAGGTTGGCCACGACGAGATCCCCCTCGACGGGAGCCCCGTCGTGGGGCACAAGCCGACTGCGGTCGCGGAGGACGTTGGCGAGGGCTTCGTCGACATCCTTCTCGGAGATCTCACGAGTCGGCCGCTTGATCGAGAGCCCCTTCCACTGCGGCATCTCAAACTCAGGGCGGACCTCGATCGAAAACTCGAACGTCATCGGCCCATCTTCGGGGAGGACGATCGCACCGACGTCGAGTTCGGGCTCGCTGATCGGCGACAGCTTCTCCGTCTCCGAAACCTGCGTCATGGCGTCGGCGAGGAGCTTCGAGCGGATCTGCTCCGAAAGCTCCGTCTTGAAGCGGCTCCCGACGAGCGCCTTCGGGGCCCGACCGGGGCGGAATCCGGGGAGATGAGCCGTCGGCACCATCTCGCCGATGCACTCGGCGTGGTAGCGGGCGATGTCCTCGCGCGGAATCGAGACGCGCACCTTGCGCTGGCAGGTCGACACTTTGTCGATGGCGACGTCGAGCTTCAGCGGAGGCCGCTCTCCCGGAAGGGGGGCGGCGGACGTGGCGGAATCGAGCGCGGCGGTATCAGACATGGACGCTTCCGGGACGGAGAGGGCGAAGAAGAGAATCGGGACGGCAAACTGACCGGGCACGACACAGCGAACGACGGGAATCGTACGGTGGCCGTCCACGAAGGGCGAGGCAGACCTAGCCCTCCCCTCGGTTGATCGGCCGCCAGCTGACGATCCTGCCCACATCTGAAAGCAGGGCGGGGAGCGTGAGCTAGTCGGGAGCGGCAACAGCCCCCCGAAGGGAGCCAAGCCCCCCTGGAAGGTTGCCCTTCCGCGGACGGTTCAAACGGACCGGAAAGGGCAACAAGAGCGGGTGATGGGATTCGAACCCACGACAACCACGTTGGCAACGTGGTGCTCTACCAACTGAGCTACACCCGCACTGCAACAGACCAAAAACCACTGTCGGGAAAAGCACGACCGAAAACCAGCCCACCGCAACCGGTTGGACAGGATCCCGAAGTCGCCGATCATCCTACCGCGCCGGGAGGCCGGGATCACGACCGAATCAGGAAACAGACAAAAACCTACGGCTCTGCGGTCTCTGGCCGGCCCGGAATCGACGCTCTCATGGCGGGCTCCCCGCCTGGAACCGGAGGATTCTAGGAAGGCCCAGGGGTGGCCGCAAGGTCAGCCCCCGAGGAGATGGGCATTTCGGGAAGAGGAGGAAAGAAGAACATACATTTGCCTACAATCAGCCTCTCTTCCCGGCTTCGGCAGAAGGAACTGGGGCCGGGGGGGAGTTCTTTTGGGGTGGGGGGCAAGATGATCGTCCGCTTCGTGGTTGTCGAGCCGGAATCGAAGAAGGGGAGCCACACGGTCCGCCTGCCGCTGCTTGTGGGAAGGACCCGGGAGGCGAAATTCCGCATCCAGCATGAGCGAGTCAGCCGCCGACACTGCCAGTTCACCGTCGAGGATGGAGTCGTGTTCGTCCGCGACCTGGGCTCGACCAACGGCACCCACCTGGAGGGGACGGTGGTTCCGGTCGACCATCCGCTCCGCGTCCCCCCTGGGGCTCTGGTACGGGTCGGCAGCATCGGTTTCCTCGTGGAATACGATCGCTTCGCCGAGACGCCGACCGTGGAACTCCGGGCCAACGATCTCGCCGCCGCCGAAACGCTCGGGCCCGGAGGCGACGACCGCTCCGACATCGACATCCGTTTCGAGGACGACGCCCCGCAAGCTCCCGTCGAGGCTGCGCCGGTCGATTCCGCCGGCGCCGCGCCACTCCGTGGGCTCCCTTCGTCGGACGAAAAAACGGACGACGACGACGAGGGGGATGAACTCCGCCGGCTCCTCGAGGGTCTCCGTTGACACTCGCCCCCGCAGTCCCCGCTGCCGATGGCTCGGCACACTGATGGCTCGGCACACTGATGGCTCGGCACACCGGGGGGCTACGGCGTCGCGGCCGGGCGACGCCCCTTTCCTTTGGCGGGCGGGGGCATGAGGGGATTGGTGAGCGTCACCTTGATCGACGAGGCAATGAGTTGCCCCTTCTGGAGATATTCCCCCTCGAGCTCGACCTCGTCACCGACCCCCGCGACGGCGAGGCTTGCCGTTGCGACTTCGAGTTCGGCATCGGCGGCGACCGGGATCTCGAAGCGGTCGCGACCGACCTGAACGGTGATCTCGTCGCCGTCGACCGACTTGATGAAACCGCTCACGAGGTAGGTCCCGGCCGGCCGCTTCCCTGGCGAACGCTTCGCCTTCGGGTCGGCGATCCCCGAGGCGTTCCCCACGACACCGGGCGTGCCACCGCCCGGAAAAATCACCTTGGCGATCGGCTGCGTCACCTTGCCGAAGTCATCGAGATCGACGGAGCACTCGACAAACTGCTTCGGCATGAGCATCTCCCGCGCGGCGGTGCCGTTGACCTCGACGGTGGCGCCGGGTGCGGCAGCCACGACCCACAGGTCTCCCGTGTTCTTGAGCCGGACCTGGAGCCGGCCCGGAGCGATCCCCATCAAAGTCCCCACCCGATCGGCCTGTTCGAGCCGCTGCGGCCCGGCCGGCTGGGCGAGCGCCGGCCCCGCGCAGAACACCATCCCCACGAAGGCGGAGAGGATCGTCCGCCAGCCGGCAGCCATCCCTCTGAAGCCACCCGATGCACGGCACAGCTTGCCCGATCGAGGAAAGCCGAAACCAGAACCCTCAGAAAATCTGCCGCGACTGTCCATTTGGTGATTGCTCCCCTGCCAGACCACACTGGACTCCCCGCACCCACTATACCGCTCGACTGCAGCTGCCGAACATCGATTCTACCGGTCCTTCCACCTCACCCCAGCCCATCCGCACACCATGTCCAACGCCACCCGCCGTGTCACCATCCTCGACCTTGCGGCCGCGAAGCGGGACCACCGGCCCCTCTCCATGATCACCGCCTACGATTGGCCGACCGCCAAGCTCGTCGATGGCGCCGGCGTCGACTGCATTCTCGTTGGCGACAGTGTGGCGATGGTCGTGGCCGGGCGCGATTCGACGATCCCAGCCACCCTCGATCAGATGATCTACCACGGCGAGATCGTGGTCAGAGCCAGTGCCCATGCGCTGGTGGTCGTCGACCTCCCCTTTCCTTACCAGCATCTCGGCGTCCGCTCGGCCGTCGAGGCCTGCGCCCGGATTCTCAAAGAGACCGGCTGCCAGGGTGTGAAGCTCGAGGGAACGGCCGGACAGGCTGACGTCATCGCCGGCATCGCTGCCGCCGGCATCCCCGTGATGGGGCATGTCGGATTGAGGCCGCAGGCCGTCCATCAACTTGGCGGCTACCGGATGCAGCGGGACGCCGAGCGGCTGATGGCCGACGCCCGCGCCGCGGCCGACGCCGGAGCCTTCGCCGTCGTCCTCGAGTGCGTTCCGCAGGAGATCGCGCGAGCGATCTCCGCCGCCCTCGAGATTCCCACGTTCGGGATCGGCGCCGGGCCCCACTGCGATGGCCAGGTGCTCGTGTTTCACGATCTCGTCGGGCTGTCGACGGAGCGGGTGCCGAAGTTCGTCCGCGGCTACGCCGACACCAAGACGACAATCGCCGAGGCCCTCAGCCGCTGGCGACGCGACGTCGAAGCCCACGACTTCCCCGGCCCCGCCGAGACGCGTGGCTGACACATCCCGACCGGGCCGCCGCATCCAGCGGCGCGGGAATTGTCCATGGGCAGCTACGGCAGGACGACCTCGTCGGAGATCACCACCGGACGGCTCGTGCTCACCGCTGACACCGGCGTGGGAAGGCCGGCGCTCGGCACCGGGCCGGGCGCTCCGCCGGGCCCTGACGGCAGGATCGGCGCTCCGGCGCCCCCCGGCAACATCGTGCCCCCCTGATGGATCGTCGAACTCCCAGGGACGATCGTCGTGCCAGCGGGCAGGCCTCCCTCGATCATCCCGCCCTGCACGCCCCCCTGGCAGGAATTGCAGTTCTCCCCTCCCATCGACACCACCTCACCACCATTCCCGGCACACGGGGCGGCTTGAGCACAGTTGCCCCCCTGACCGCAGACGCGGGGTGCAGCAGGGGCAGCGGCGGCCTGCGCCATCGCCCCGGGGGGAACAAATCCGGGGGGAAGGTGGCCGAAGCACTTCTCGTACTTCCACACCTCCAAGCTGATGTACCTCTCGTTGAGGGTCTTGCAGCCCGTCGACGAGAGGGCGATCGCCATCGCACCAAACCCCAGCAATCGGGGCATCCATTCCTGCACGCGCATCGACAGGCCTCCTGGCGGGTTGCCGCGACGCGTCGTCGCGCGGCGGCCGATCCGCGATGTCTTGCACCGCGGAACCAAGCAACCCTACCCCACGGGGTGGGCGCGGCAAGGAAATCGCGAAGCAAGGTTTGAGCGTGTTGCGGGGTGGGAACGGCAACCCTGCGGATCATGCGGCCGATGCGCTGCAGGCCATCTCGACCCTCGCCCTCGGTCCTCGACCACTGTCCTGAGTCAGGCCGGAGGATCAACGGCCCGCGGGGAGGACGCCTCAGAGAGTGAACCGAAGACGGGACCCGTTGCATAGACGTCGATCCCGGCCGGTGGCCCGGAATCGGCACCCCAGATACGGCAGATCAGCGACGACACCCGACGACGGAAACCCGTCGTCAACCCTTACGGTGGCGGATACGGGCCCGCATGCGGCGCTTCTTCTGACCAAGTTTGCGCCTGCCCTTGCCCGTCTTCTTGACACCCATGCTCTTCTCCAGGCTGATCTGACCGGGAGGAACTTCCCGGGCCCACCGTTGTAGAATGACGTCCCGACCCCATGCAAGCGGACCTGGATCTCCGGCAGATAGGGCGATTTCCCGCCCTCGGCTACCCGCTTCCGCCCCCCCGACATCCCGGCCCCCACCCCATCCAGACCAGCCTTACTGTCCGGCTCCACCCCGCGACGGCCCCCCATGATCGTCCTCTTCCCCACGTACGCCCGTCGGATCGCCGGAGGCACCCGGTGGCGTGCCACCGTGGCGGGAATGGTGGTCCGACCGCTCCCGGCGACGAGCAGGCGCCGCGTTCTGGCGATGGCGGTCTTCCGGCGGCTCTTCGACCTCGACGAGGAACAGTTGCGGCAGGAGGTCTTCCGACGCCGCTCCGACGCCTTCCTCTTCCGGCGGATCCCCGGTGCGGCCGTCGCGGTAGCGATCGGGGGAAAGGTCATCGAGGCCGGGCCGACCGACCGGGTGGGCCACTTCCATCTCGAGATCGACCTCGAAGATCCGACTGGCCCCCTCGGCGCGCCGCGGACCATTGCCTACGACGCCTGGGCGACCGAGCCGGCCGGCGACGACGGCGGGGAGACGGTGTCACGCGGGACAGGGCGGGTGCATCTGGTCGACGATGAGGGGCTGTCGGTGATCTCCGACATCGACGACACGGTGAAGGTGACCGCCGTCGGCAATCGCCGCGAGCTGCTCGCCAACACGCTCCTGCGTGAGTTCCGCGCCGTCCCCGGCATGCCGGAGATTTACCGCGGCTGGGAAGCCGACGGGGCAGCGTTTCACTATGTCTCGGCGAGCCCCTGGCAACTCGCCTCCTGCCTTGATGGCTTCTTCACCGAATGCGGGCTGCCGTCGGGCTCGATGCATCTGAAGCTCTTCCGCCTCAAAGACTCGACGCCACTCGGGAGGTTTCCCTCGCGGAAGAAATCGAAGCGGCGCGTGATCGAGCAGATCATGGCCGACTTCCCCCGCCGTCGCTTCCTCCTCGTCGGCGACTCCGGCGAGCGCGACCCCGACGTCTACACGGCGGTGGCCCGGCGCAAGCCGGCGCAGGTGGCCGGAGTCGTGATCCGCCGGGTCGATGGCCACGGGAGGCCCGCCTGGAAGCTCGACCGCCGTCTCGATCGCCTTGCCCGCCGGCTCCCCCGCGGGCTCTTCCAGGTGTTCGACGAGCCCGACTCGATCCGCGATCTGGGCCCCGGCCGAGCCCCGGCGTGAGTGGCGTTGGAGAGCGATCCTCAGCCGCTCAGTCGCCGCCGGCATCGGGGGCGTCGTCCCCCTTCTCGTCCGGCCCGCGCCGGCTGGGACGGCGGGCATCGTGGCGGCGGAAGACGGCCACGACATCCTCGATCGGCACGACGTAAAGCAGGTTGTCCTGCTCGAAGTCCACAGGGATCGAGTTCTTGGGGTGGAAGAGGACCTTGTCGTACTTCTCGATCGGGAAGTCTGCGTCGCGCTCCACCTGCAGACTGACCTCGACGACGCGCCCCGTGATCGTGGGGATCTCCGCCTGGTCGGGGAGAACGATCCCCCCACGCGTCTTGTGGCGGCTCTCGTCCTTGCGGATCAGCACCCGCATTCCCAGCGGCTCGACAAAATCATCCACGCTCACCTCCGCCCCCGATGGCCGTCGGGGCTCCTCGATCGAGGGCCCTCAGACACCCCAACCGACGGGCGGGGGATGCCGTGATCGATGTTGTACGTCCCTCTCCGGCAGCAAGCCACTCCCGGGCAGATCGCCCGCCCGCGAGGCGCGAACGATTCACGGGCTCCCAGACTCACGGGCTCCCAGGCTCCCAGGCTCCCAGGCTCCCAGGCTCCCAGGCTCCCAGGCTCCCAGGCTCCCAGGCTCCCAGGCTCCCAGGCTCCCAGGCTCC
>CAJAYZ010000237.1 GCA_903949225.1 uncultured Planctomycetaceae bacterium | reverse complement strand
CTGCCGCTCACGTTGATCGAAGGCGAGCGGATCGCTCTGTTCGGCAACTCCACGGCCGAGCGGATGAACCTTTTCGGCCACTTCGAGTCACTGCTCCACCAGCGTTTTCCGGGCAAGCATCTCGTCGTTCGCAACTTCGCCCGACCGGCCGACGAGGTGGCCAATCGTCAGCGCGGGGGCGACTACACGGCGCTCGACGATCCGCTGGCCGCCTTCGGCGCCGACACCTTCCTGCTCTTCTTCGGTTTCAATGAGACGTTTGCCGGCCCAGAAGGGGTGGCGGAGTTCCGCGCCAACTACGCGAAGCTGCTCGATGAACTCGCACGCCGCTATCCGCGCGACGACACCGGTGCCCTCCCCCGGTTCGTGATCGTCTCGCCGATCGCCGTCGAGCCCTCGGGTGATCGGCTCCTCCCCGATGCCGCCGAGCAAAATGCCACCCTCGCTCTCTACCGAGACGCCGCCCGCGACGTGGCCAAGGCCCGGGGCATCGCCTTTGTCGATCTCCTCGCCGACACGGAGCGAGCCTTCACCGCCACCTCGGGACTGCAGTTCACGATCAATGGCTGCCATGTGAATGCCGCCGGCGATGCGATCGTGGGAAACCTCCTCGACCGTGCCCTCTTCGAAGGGGCCGGCCAGGCGCCGGTAAAGCTCCTGACGAAGGATCGCTTCGAGAAGCTCCGCGCCGCCGTGATCGACAAGTCGTGGATCCATCTCCAGGACTACCGGATGGTCAACGGCTGGTACGTCTATGGCGGCCGACGCACGTTCGACACCGAGACGTTCCCCCGCGAATACGCCAAGCTGCGGCGGATGGCGGCGGTCCGCGATGCGTACGCGTGGGATCTCGTCGCCGGTCGGACGGTGCCCCCCGAGCCCGACGATTCGGGAACCGGCGACCTGCTCACGCCGCCGACACGGTTCGGCGTTCCCGGACAGGCCTACAGCGAAAACCAGACCGGTGGTCCGGTAATCGTGCCGCCGGCCGACCTGATCAAGTCGTGCACGCTCCCCCCCGGCTTCGAGATGAAGCTGTTCGCGGATGAAGCGCGATTTCCAGAGCTGGCCAAGCCGGTGCAATTGTCGTTCGACGGCCAGGGCCGGCTGTGGGTGAGCACGATGCCGAGCTATCCGCAGTGGCAGCCGGGTGATCCGCGCCCCCAAGACAAGCTCGTGATCCTCGAAGACACCAATGGCGACGGCACGGCCGACAAGAGCACGGTGTTTTACGACCGGCTCCACTGCCCCACCGGCTTCGCCTTCTATAACGGCGGCGTCCTCGTGGTCGATCAGCCACGAATCCTCTGGCTCAAGGATGGCGATGGCGACAGCCGGGTCACCCCCGGCAATCCGGCCGACAGCATCGTTCATGTCCTTGATGGCTGGGCGACGGAAGACACGCACCACACCGTTGGCGCCTTCGAATCGAGCCCCGCCGGGCTCGTCCACATGCTCGAAGGGGTGGCGATGAGCACCACCGTCGAGACACCGTGGGGCCCGTTTCGCAACTACGGCTCCGCCGGTGCCTACGTCCTCGATCCCCGCACCTGGCAGATCAGCCACTTCGTCACCGCGGGCTACGGGAATCCGTGGTGCTACGTATTTGACCAGTGGGGGCAGGGTTTCTGCGGTGACGGCACCGGTGCCAACCAACACTGGGACTCGCCGCTTTCGGGGAAGCAATACCGGGGCCGCAAGGGGATGAACCCGGTCTTCGACGTGGAGGGGATGCGGCCGGTGGTGGGGAGCGAGTTCCTCCACACCCGGCAGTTTCCCGACGACGTTCAAGGACAGTTTCTCTACGCCTGCGTCATCAACACCAACGGCATGCCGCGCTGGACGTTCTCCGACGACGGTGCCGGCTACAAGGGAGTGCGCGTCCGGCACGACCCGGCCGACCCGAAGACGGCGTTTGATCTCATCAAGAGCACCGACAAGCACTTCCGCCCTGTCGATCCGCAGATCGGGCCCGATGGCGCGCTGTGGTTTGGCGACTGGGCCAATCCGCTCATCGGCCACATGCAGTACAGCCAGCGCGATCCCAACCGCGATCACGTCCACGGCCGCATCTATCGCCTCTTTTACAAAGACAAGCCGCTCCTCGAGCCCGAGACGCAAGTCGGGAAGCCGATCGCTGTCGTCCTCGACCAGCTGAAATCCCCGGAATGGCGAACTCGCTGCCGGGCCCGCGATCACCTCCAGGCCCTTCCAGCGGCCGAGGTGCTCCCCGCCGCCGCCGCCTGGTTTGAGGCCAACGCAAGCGACCCCGCCGCTGAGCGACTGGCGTGCGAAGTGCTCTGGCTGCAGCAGAGTTTCCACGCCGTCGATGGCGCGTTGCTCAAGAAATTGCTCGAGACCGCCACGCCCGAGGCCCGCGCCGCGGCCACCCACGTGCTCGCCGACGAGCGCCTCCGGGTGGAGGGGGCCGAGAGCTTGCTCGTGGCACAGTCGCTCGATCCCCATCCGCGGGTGCGGACCGAAGCCCTCCGCGGTTTGAGCTTCTTCCCGACGGCGACGGCGATGGCCGCCGTCGTTGCCGCGGCCAATGCCGATCCCTCCGATCGATTCCTGGCCTACACGGCCGACGCGGCCCTGGGGGCGAATGTCGACGCGTGGCGCGGTCAGCATCTCAAGGGGGAATTGGCTGTGAAGGGTTCACCTGCGGCCGGGATTCTCGACAGCGTCATCGCGCTGGATAAGAAGGCTGCCGAGGTGGTCCCGTACTTGCAGATTCTCCTCAGCAGGGAACCGGGCCCTGAGGAGCAGCGATCGAAGGCGATCCAGGCGATCGCCGACGTGAAGGGGGGCGATGCCGGTAACGGACAGGCCGTCTTCCGCCGGCTCTGCGTCAGTTGCCACAAGGTCGGGGACGCGGGGGCGGATTTCGGCCCCGAGATGTCGAAGGTGGGGGAGCGGCTAACAGGCCCGAAGCTGGTCCAGTCGATCATCGATCCCAACGCCGACATCGCCGAGAAGTACCTCTCGACGTCGGTGCTCACCCACGACGGACAGAGCATCACCGGTCTGGTCGTCAGCGAGACGCCCGAGACGCTCGTGATCTTCGACGGCAAGGAACAGAAGTCGATTCCGGTGGATCAGATCGACGAGCGCACCGTCCTCCGCCAGAGCAGCATGCCGGAAGGGCTGGCAGGCACGCTCTCGCCGACCGAGTTCCTCGATGTTGTTGAGTACATGCGCCAGCTGAGGTAATCGGGGCGCTGCAGCGTGTTCTGTGGTGGCTGTACGAAGTCGTCCGAGTGCCGTCTCCTCTCCAGTCTTTCCTGCTCGAGCTTTTGGAGCCTTTGTGATGTCTGCAAAGATTCGTGTGGTTGTCG
>CAJAYZ010000236.1 GCA_903949225.1 uncultured Planctomycetaceae bacterium | reverse complement strand
ATTCGCACAAGGCGATTGCCTCCTTGAAGCGTCGGGCGTTGGCGAGGGCATTGACCTCGGCCAGCGTCTGGGAAACGTTCTGGGGCCTCGGCCCGGTTGAGGCCTCATCGGGAGTGGGAACGGGGGCTTGTGGTGCTGCGTGTTCCTGTCCATCGAGCGACGAGAGGGGCGGCGGCGTGATCGGCGCGGGATGACGAGGTGCCAATCGAGCAGTGGCCTTCGGCTGGTGGGCGCGGGACGCTGTGGGGAGCGCGGGGCGCCGTGGCGCGGTGCTGGGGCCAGCGGCCAGGGAGGGCCAGCGAGCGGTTTCCCCTGAGCCTCCCCGCCGGAGCGTGAACGTCGATCCGGCGGAGTCTGCCACCCAATTACCCTGGAGGATCGCTGGCTCCGCCGCCCCGAGAACCACGATGCCATCCGGCTTCAGCAGTCGATCGATCGACCGCTCCACGGCAGCCCTGGCATCGGCCGTGAGATAGATGAGGAGATTTCGACAGAACACAACGTCGTACGGAGCCCGGCCGGAGTCGAGCGCTCCGGACACAAAAGACTCCTCGAGGATGTTTGCCCAGGCGAAGCGGATGCAGCGAGACACCGCCTCGTCGAGCACGGCGCTGCCGCCGTCCATCCGGAACCAGCGGTCGCGGAAACCACTGTCGGCGTTGCGAAACGCGTTCGGGGAGTAGCGTGCGGTCTGTGCCTTGGAAAGGGCGACACGACTGATGTCGATGGCATCGATGCGGAATTGCTCGGAATGCAAGCCGGAATCGAGCAGCGCCATCGCGATCGAGTAGGGCTCCTCGCCCGCCGCGCAGGGGGCGCTGAGAATCCTCACCGGATCGCCGGGGCGGGCCGCGATTCTTGCCGAGACGAATCGCCGGAGATGGTCATAGACCTGCTGGTCGCGGAAAAACCAACTCTCCGCGACCACGACCTCCTCGACGAGGCGATCACGCTCCGTCCGGTCGGTGTCCACGAGGCGGACAAAGGCCTGGATGTCGTCAAGGCCCAGCGAGAGCATCCTCAGGCGGACAGCACGGCGGATGGCCGCCTCACCGATGCTGTGGGGGTCGAGGCCGATCCAGCGGCGGAGCACTTCCTCGGCCGCTGTCGAAGGCAAGGCAGGGGTCTGATTCATGGCAATGGCGGCTCCGGGGCAGCCGCGAACAAGCCCGAGCCGAGTTCTGCCGGGAGGAGATTCTCGACGATCAGCATGTGCACCGTCTGCCCGTTCAGTCGAAGGATTCTCCCCAAATACGGGGAACTTTCCAGGTGCATCGTCGGAAACACCATGTCGACATCGTCCGACCTGAGCGTCGAGACCATATTCTCGGCCACGATCCCCAACCGGGCCTTCGGCGACGGTTGCGAGGACTCCGACCCTTCCCGCCAGGGAAACTCGACCACCAGCAGCCTCGTGCTCAACCGGCGGGCCGAGAACTCATCGGTGAGCCGCTTGGCCAAGTCGATGACGGGGATCAGCCTTCCCCGATAACCGACCACCCCGAGGACGTAGTCGGGCAGTCTGGGGACCACGCGGGCCGGCACGGCGGGTAGCACTTCCACGACGCACGTGGCCTCGATGGCGTAGGTCTGTCCGCCGGCGGTGAAGGTGAGGAGTTGCATGGCGGCGGGGCCCGGAGATCGCGCTGGGGTGACGGATGGCGATCAGATCGTGAACCTGGACACCTCCTCCTTGAGGTCGCCAACCGCCTCGCGGAGGTGGATCGTGGCGCCGTTGAAATCATTGAGCGATTCCGCCGTCCGCGCTGCCCCTTCGGCCAGCCGGACCATCGCCTCGCGGATCTGTTCGGCTCCCTGTGATTGCGCCCTCATCCCCTCGGTGACCTGACCGAAGCGTCCGGAGATTCCCTGCACGGCGGAGATGATGTCGCCGAGTCGGGCCGAGATTTCGCCGATCTCGCTGACGCCACCCCGCACCTGATCGCTGAACTTGTCCATCTCCATGACGCCCGCTGACACGGCATTTTGCATCTCCTTGACCATCCGCTCGATGTCGAGCGATGCCACGGCCGTCTGGTCGGCGAGCCGACGGATCTCCCGGGCCACGACGAGGAAGCCAAGGCCGTATTCCCCTGCCTTCTCTGCTTCGATGGCAGCATTGATCGACAGCAGATTGGTCTGGT
>CAJAYZ010000235.1 GCA_903949225.1 uncultured Planctomycetaceae bacterium | reverse complement strand
GTCGATCGCGACCAGATCGAGATCACGGGCCAGGCGGCGGTGCTGAAAGCCGTCGTCGAGCACGACGATGTCGGCCCCCGCGGCGGCGGCCGAGGTGGCGGCCGCGACGCGGTCACGATCGGCCACATGCCGGACACCGGGAAGGAGGAGCGTCAGTTCGGCTGCTTCGTCGCTCCGCCGCCCCGCGGCAGCGCCATACCCGCGGCTGACGATCGCCGGACGGCACCCCTGAGCGGCCAGCCGACGGACCACCCAGGCCACGAGCGGCGTCTTGCCGGTACCGCCGAGGGTCAGATTGCCGACGCACACCACCGGCACGCCGGCGGGCCTCGTGGCGAGCCATCCGCGGTCATAGGCCATGTTGCGGAGGGCCATGACCGTCCCCCACGTGGCCCCGAGCGGTGCGAGGGCGAGACGGGCCAGCGTCGCAGCGGCGGCGGTGTCGGTCCCGTCGACGAGGCGCTTGAACGATTCTGCGTCAGGCAGCAGCGGCATGCGGTCGATCCGTCGGTCCGCCCCGCGAGGAGGGCTCATCCTGCGAGCGTGGAGTGTAGTGTTTTCGGAAGAATCGCGGCGGCCCGCGGTTGTTGCCGAGGGGTTTGACGCCATCTGTTATCCCCGGCCAGCCTCCGGCCACCGCCTGCCGATATACTTGCCAGAAGAGGAGCCGGAGCCCCCCGAGCCCCTGTGACCGACGGGCGAAGTGCCACGAGGGAACGGTGTCATGGCCAGCGTGTCCTCCAACAATGGTGAGGCGCTTGTCGTCGGCGGCTGGACGGCCGGCGACGAGGCGCAGTCCAACTCCGATCGTTATCTGGCCCGCCGCCTCGAGGCGGCAGGGGCCGACTACAAAGGGGTGGCACTCACCAACTTTCTCCTCGGTGCCGCCGTGGCGGCGGCCGCCTGGCTGGCCATCGGGGTCCTCGCCGAGCACTGGATCGTCCCCGGTGGACTGCCACGGTGGGTGCGGTGGGCCTGGCTCGCGGCCGGGTGTGTCGCGCTGGTCGCGGCGGCCGTGCGCTGGCTGCTGCCGTTGATGCGCTACCGGGTAAACCTCGTCTATGCCGCCCGCGCCATCGAGCGGGAGCATCCCGAGCTCCACAACGATCTGGTCAATACGGTGCTCGTCAAGGCGCATCCCGAAGGGAGCACTGCGGTTGTGGTCCGGTCGTTGGAGAAGCGGGCCGCGAAACGGCTTGCCGATGTTCCCACCGAGGGGATCATCGACCGTTCGCTCGCCGTCCGCCTGGCGATGGTGCTGGCGGCGCTGGTGGGGATCGCCTGTCTGTATGAACTCGTGGCGCCGAAGAGCCTTCTGGTCAGTGCCGTGCGGTTGGTGGCTCCATGGGCCGGGATCTCCGCTCCTTCGCGCGTCCGCATCGAGCCGCCGCGACTCCACTGGCGGATGCCGGGGGCGGGTGTGGTCGATCCCCAGCAACTCGACAGCGGCCTCGATGGGCAGGAGGTGGCGGTCGATCGAGGGTCGGCGACGCTCGTGCGTGGTCGGCAACTCGTGCTGGCGGCTGCGGTCCGTGGCCTGCGGGCCGGCGAGCAGCCGGTCGTGTTCGCGGTGCCCCTGAAAGAAGATGGCTCCCACGATCCAACTGCGACGCCGTGGCGGATCGAGATGGTTCGCGGGGCTGCCGAAGGGGAGGCCGCCAAGGCCTTCACGGCGTTTCTCCCCGATGCCACGCGAGGACTGGAAAACTCGATCGAGATCACGCTTGCCGCCGGTGATGCCCGGAGCGAACCGGTGCGGTTGGTGGTGGTCGATTCTCCGTCGCTGCTCGTGCGCGAGGTGCGCTACGACTTCCCTGCCTACATCGCCCGCGACCCGGAGACGGTGGCCTGGCAGGGGGATCTGCGGGCGCCGGAGGAGACGCAGGTCACGCTCGTGGCGGAGTGCAACCAGCCGATCGAGGCGGCTTGGATCGATTTCGGTTGCGACGGGAATCGCGATCTGAAGATGAAGGTGGGGGCCAGCGACCTGGCCCGGGCCTCGGTCACCTTCCCCCTGCGCATGAACGCCGACAGGTCGGCGCCGGAGCATGCGGTTTACCGGCTTGTCTTCCAGCCCCGTGGCTCGGCCCAAGGTGGGCGTGAGTCGGTCGTCATCGAGCCGATGGAGCACCGCATTGAGGTGGTCGCCGACCTGGCTCCTGAAGTGACGATCGAATCGCCGACCGTGTCGCCCCTCGCCGTCCCACGCGACAGCCCGGTGCCGGTCCGGGTGCGGGCCCTCGATCCTGATCATGCGCTGGCGCGCGTGGTGATCGAGACCCGCATCGAGGGCGGACGGGCCGTGCCGCCGATGCCGATCCTCGAGGTGTCCAAGCAGGGGCCCTTCAAGGGGACGGCGCGCCTCGTCCCCTTCAACCTCGGGGCGGAGGCGGGCTCGGTGCTCCAGTATCGCGCCGTCGCCACCGACAACCGCCCCCAGCAGCCGAACGTCTCGGTGACGCCGTGGCAGGAACTGAAGATCGACGAGAAGGCGCCGCCGCAGCCCGACGAGCCCGAACCAGACTTCCCCAAGGATTCGAAGAAGGGGCGGCCGGGCGAGGACCGTTCTGACGAGTCTGATCGCACCGACGATGGGGGCGATGCCGAACAGGACGGCGACGAGCAGCCGGAGGACGGCCGCGATCAGGATCGTCAGGGCGACGGCGGCGATGGCGGCGACGGTGCGGAGGACGGGGGTGGCCAACGGCGACCTGACGACGGCGGTCGCGACGATGGTGCGTCTGGAGATCAAGACCAGCAAAACCAAGACCAGCAAAACCAAGACCCTCAGCAGCGTGGCGCCCCCGCTGATCGGAAGCGACCCGACCGGCAGCGCAGCGACGATGGATCGAACCCTCCTCCACCCGGAGAGCAGGGACAACCGGGGGCGTCAGGCGGTGGTGACGAGCAACAGGGGGACGGCAAGCAACAGCGCCCCGGCAACGACCAGAGCCCCAAGGGCTCCAAGCCGGGGAAGAGCGGCAGTCCGCAGCAGGGAGCCGACGGCGGAGACTCCGGCGAGCAGCAAGGGAGCGGGCAGAAGCCTGGCTCGCAGCAGAAGGGGAGCGCGGGGAAGGAGCGCGCTCAGGCCGGCGACGACGAAGGGCAAGGCGAAGGAGAGCAACGCGAGGGAGGGGAGAAGCCCCAGCCCGGTGCGAAGCCGTCGCCTTCCGGGGGCGCGGGGAAGAAGCGCCAAAACGATGCCGTCGCGGCTGACGGTACGAATGACGGCGAGGCGATGGATCGGATCCTCGAGCACCAGCGCCGTGAGTCGGAGCGCGGAGAAGCCGGCGAGACCGTGAAGCGTCAGCCGAAGGAAGGTAAGCAGGGCGAGGGCCAGCAGGGCGAGGGCCAGAAGGGTGAGGGCCAGAAGGGTGAGGGCCAGAAGGGTGAGGGCCAAAAGGGTGAAGGTCAGCAGGGTGAAGGTCAGCAGGGTGAAGGTCAGCAGGGTGAAGGCCAGCAG
>CAJAYZ010000234.1 GCA_903949225.1 uncultured Planctomycetaceae bacterium | reverse complement strand
ATCAGTATCTCGTCCGCTCCTCAGACAACCCCAATCGTGGCTGGGGGATGTTTGGGCGGGCGTCGATTTCCGACGGCAATCCGAACCCGATCCGCTATTTCCTCAGCACCGGCCTCGGCGGCTACAGCCCATGGAGGCAAGCGCGGGGAGACACGTTCGGTGCAGGCTGGTTCCTCGTGGGGGCCAGCGACCAGTTCGGCCCGGTTCCCACCGCCCTCCTCGGCCCCCGCGACGGCCAGGGCTTCGAGTGCTTCTACAACATCCAGGCGACCCGCTGGCTCAACATCACTCCCGACGTGCAGTGGATCCGTCCGGGGCTGGGGGCGATCTCCACCGACAATGCCTTCGTCTACGGCCTCCGTGCCAATGCGACGTTCTGACCGGCTGAATGGATGGACATCGCCGCCCGAGGATCGGGAATGGCGGACGGCAACCCGGCAGCGCCGCGCGATGCCCTGTCGCATGACGAAAAGCTCGCTGCGCGTGACTCAGGCGACCGACCCCATCACGCGTACGGGCTCTTCCAGTCGCCCCAGGCCTTCAGGTAGCGGGCCAGGCCCGGCGACGAGGCCGACTTCTCTTCGATCCACTTCCGAGTCTCCTCGATGAGGGCATGCTCCTCTTCGAGGGAAAGCTCGCCGGCCAGGACGCGCGAGCGGAGAAAAATGAAGTAGGTGTCGAGCACGTCGCCGCGGCAGTAGTCGTGGATGTCGGCGGCCCGGCCGGCGTCCCACAGATCCTGCACCATGTAGCCGGCGACGTCCTGCTTCCCCGGCTTGCCGATCAGATTCGCCGCCAGCGACAGTCCCCCCTGAAACCGACTCGCGCCGCTGTTGGTGAGCCATTCGTGGAGATCGAAGTGCCCCGCCATGTTGTAGCGGTAGCGCGGCTGGTCGTAGTTGCGCTTGTCTTCGGCATACCAGTCGGGGATCGGGAGGCCGTAGCGGAAGGCACAGAGCTCGAGCAGCGGCACGTCGAAGCCACGGCCGTTGAACGTCACCAGACACGGCCGCCCGTACTTCCGCCATCCTTCCCAGAAGAGACGCGCGATCTCGGGCGGCCGCGACTTCTCCTCGTCGAGGGCGACGAGGTCGATGAGCCGGTAATCGGCGGCCACCCGCGCGATGACCAGTGACACCGGGAGTTGGAAGGTGTAGGGGATGAAGTCCTTCCCCTGCTCCGCCATCAGTTCCGCACGCCACCGGGCAATCGCTGCGGCCGGCGAGAGTTTCTCCTCCGGATACCGCAGCCGCGACACCAGGGCGCCGTCGGAGACGCTCTCGATGTCGAAGACGAAGTAGGCGGTGTCGCGCTTCACAGGGGGAGCCGAGGGCACGTGTCGAATCCTTTCGAGGCAAAATGCAAAATGGTGCCAGCCACCAAATCCAGGCAGGTTGGGGGGGGCCGAAATCACCGAGTCCCCCTGGATTTGGTGGCTGGCACCTTTTTGGAACCTACTGCCGGGCGAGCGGGTGCTTGAGCGGCAGCCAGGCGCCGCCGGCCTTGCTCGAAGCGACCGACTGCTCGATGAAATACATCCCCTCCACGCCGTCGTGGATGTTGGGATAGATCGTGTTGGTGCGCTCAAACGGCTTGCCGGCGATCGCCAGCTCCATCGCGTCGTAGGTGGCGCGATAGACGTTGGCGAAGGCCTCGAAGAAGCCCTCCGGATGCCCCGACGGGAGCCGGCAGGCGGCCTTCGCCGGATCGCTCGTGTAGGGGGCGTTGGGGTCGCGGGTGTAGATCTGGTGGGGATGGCCGTTCTTGCGGACGAAGAGCTGGTTGGGATTTTCCTGGTGCCACTCGAGGCTGGCGAGCGTTCCGTCGATCTCGATCCGCACGTCGTTCTCACGGCCGTGGCTGATCTGCGAGGCGGTGACGGTGCCGAGGGCGCCGTTGCCGTAGCGGATCACGGCATGGCCGTAGTCGTCGAGCGGCCGCGGCGGCTCGAAGATCTTGAGATTGCAGCTGATCGAGTCGGGGAGGAGGCCGGTCATGTAGCGGCCGAGGTTGTAGGCATGGGTGCCGATGTCGCCGAAGCAGCCGGCGGCGCCACTCTTCGTCGGATCGGTCCGCCAAGCGGCCTGCTTCTGCCCCTCGCTCTCGAGCCGACTCCGCAGCCAGCCCTGGATGTAGGTGGCGCGGATCGCCTGGATGTCGCCGAGCTCGCCGGAGAGGATCATCTGCCGCGCCTGACGGACGAGCGGATAGCCGGTGTAGTTGTGCGTCACGGCGAAGACGACGTTCGATCCCTGGACGAGCGCCGCGAGCTCCTCCGCCTCGACGAGGGTGAGCGTCATCGGCTTGTCGCAGACGACGTGAAAGCCCGCCTCGACCGCCGCCCGGGCGACCGGGAAGTGCATGTGATTGGGCGTGGCGATGGAAACGAAGTCGATCCGTTCGCCGGCGGGGAGCTTCCGCTCGGCATCGAACATCTCGGCATAGGAGCCGTACGCACGGGACGGGGCGATGTCGTAGTCGGCGGCGCTCGCCTTGGCCCGGGCCGGATCGCTCGACAGCGCTCCGGCGACAAGGGCGGCCCGGTTGTCGAGCACGGCAGCGGTGACGTGCACCCGGCCGATGAACGACCCCTGCCCGCCCCCGACGATCGCCATCCGCAACTTCCGCCCCAAGCTCCCGTTGGTCGCCATGCCCTGCTCTCCCCTTCGCGTTGCGTCAGTGTTCTCGGCAGGAGGGCACCGGCCCCCCTCATCCATCGCTACGGCCACCACCGGACCACGGCTCAGGCCTGCGGGGGGAATCTAACACACCCGCCGCAGCGGCTGGAGGGGGCAAGCCGTTTGCCCCCTGCCCCGGCAAGGACCTACGATGCTCGATGCCCGGGCCGCGGCGGCTGCCGCGCGGGCCGCAGCCGGCGTTCCGGCCGACGAGGAATCCCATGGGTTTTGCAGACCGCCGTTACGCCCAACCGAACCGTTCCTGGCGGGGAGGATCCTCCGGCGCCGGAGAATGGACCGCAGTGACGACGATCGTGGTCGCCAACTGCGCCGTCTGGGTCGCCTGCCTCCTCGCCGAAAACGATTTCCCGCTCAACAACTGGCTGGCGATGCGCGGCGACCTCCCCCGCCACCCCCTCGAAGCGTGGCGGCTCCTGACCTACGGCTTCGCCCACGACATGAGCTCGCCGTGGCACCTCGCCCTCAACATGCTCACGCTTTGGTTCTTCGGCCCGGAGGTCGAGGCCCGCGTCGGCCGCAACGAATTTTTCCGCTTCTGGCTGACGGCGATCGTCGTCGCCGGCCTCGCGTGGCTGGCAAGCGTGCAAATCGGCCAAGGGGGCCGGGGCGGGTTGCTCGTCGGTGCCAGCGGTGCGGTGATGGCGACCCTCGCCTACTTCATCTGGCATAACCCCCACCAGGAGCTTCTCCTCTGGGGCATCCTCCCGATCCCCGCCTGGGCCCTCGGCCTCCTCTACTTCTTCTCCGACGTCAACGGGGCCTACCATGGCTCCGGCAATATCGCCCACTTCGCCCACATCGGCGGAGCGCTCTTCGGCCTCGCCTATGCTTGGCGCGGCTGGAACATCGGCGACCTCCTCGAGGCCCCCGCGCAACTCCTCCAGTCGCGGCGGCGGTTCCGGATCTTTCGTCCCGACGACGAGCCCGCGCCCCCCTCCCGCACCCCGCCGCGCCAGGCTTCGCTCGAGGACGACGAGGCCCTCCGCGACGCGGTCGATCGGATCCTCGAAAAGATCAGCCGTTCCGGCGAGGCGAGCCTGACGCCCCAGGAGCGCGATACCCTCACCCTCGCCAGCCGGCGGCTCAAGGAACGGCTGCGCTGAGCGCGGCCGGCGCGTCGTCATGCCGACAGACCGCCAGCGCTCTCGCAACGGTTCTCCGCGGCAGGGCGTTGGCCGCGCCGCCGGAAAGCTGGCCGACAGGAAACCCGCGGCTGCCCTCCGATCGTGGCGCTGGATTTCGTGGCGCTGGATTTCGTGGCACTGGATGGCCGCGACAGGCGCCGCCGTCGCGCTCGCCGCAACGGTCGTCGCCGTCACTGCGACAAGCCCCCGGATCGCCCCTCACGCGGTGGTAGCGCCGGCCGAGGTCGTCCGGTTCCCTGCGCCGTCGGCCGCGGTGCCGGAGGGCTACGCCGGCTTGGTCGAGGAAGCGCAGACGCTCGCTGAGTGGATCGTGGCCCGTCATCCCTCCCGGCCGCAGTCGACGGCGCTGGCGGCGACGCTCGCCGCCGAGCGCGGCGACCAGGAGACCGCGGCGACGCTCTGGCGGGCCCATCTCGAGCGGCATCCGGAGACGGCTGAGGGCTGGTATCGGCTCGGGCTCTACGCCGTGAAAGAGGGGCGCGATGCCGAGGCCGCCGAGTGGCTCGAGCGCGCCCGCCGACTCGACCCTTCCCTCCCCGACATCCAAGGGCATCTCGGCCGCTGCCTCCTCAAATCCGACCGGGTCGACGAGGCGGCCGAAGTCCTCGAGCCGGCGATTGGCGACGACCGCGGCGGCGCGGTCCGGCTCTTCCACCTTGGCCATGCCCGGCTCCGCCAGGAGAAGAACACCGAGGCCCGAGCGGCGTTCCAGGGGGCGATCGACCGGGCGCCCTCCTACACCGGCGCCTGGTACGGGCTGGCCACCGCCTTGGCGCGCCTCGGCTTGGCCGATGACGCCGAGCGGGCCCGTGCGGAGTTCCGCCGCCTGAAGGCCGAAGATGCCGAGAACGCGGCCAGGAATCTTTCCCGCGACGAGAGCGCGCGGATGCGGCGCCTCCTCGCCGGCTGGTACGCGGCGGCCGGACGGATCGCCGCGCTCGATGGCGATATGGAAGAGGCCGAGGGCCTTTTGAGCCGCGGCATCGCGGTCGACAAGTCTGCCTCCTCTTCCACAGCCGCCCCGCCCACCGCAGCGGGAGAAGGCCTCTGACATGGTTCTTTCTTCCCCGCATCGCCTCGCCTTGAGCTTTGGCGTCATCGT
>CAJAYZ010000233.1 GCA_903949225.1 uncultured Planctomycetaceae bacterium | reverse complement strand
GTGCGTAGCACTCGAGAAAACCGGAGGTTTTCCGAGTGGAAACAGGTCATGGATGACTTTTTCCACGGGTAGTCAGGGTCTGGCGGTCTCCGCCGGCTGCTCCTCCGGTTCTTCCCCGTCGGCCCCTTCAACGCCGACGCCGGGGCCGAGTTCGTTCGGGGATGGCGGGCGAAAGCCGACCGGTGCCGGGCTCGGCGCCGGGGTGGGGCGGCGGGCAGCGAGGGCGATGTTCACCACCGCAGCAAAGACGACCCCGGCGAGGAGCGCGGCGGCAAAGCGTCCCCACAGCCGGGCGGAGGGATGAGGGGGAGCGGGGGCGCCGAGATCCTCCTGGGCTTCGGCCACCTCCTCGGCGACGCGATCCGACTCGATCCGTGTCCATTCCTGGTCCACGGCAGCTTCGTCGACGCTCGGTGTCGAGGGCCGGGGCTGGGCCGCAAGCCGCGCGGCAGGGGGGGGGGTTCCCGGTGAGGAAGGGCGCTTGGGCATGGGGCGACCTGGAGGAGACGGAGGTTAGCGGCGATTGGGAGGAGTCTGCATCCGGGGATGGCGACCGTCAAAAGTCCGGCCGGCATTCCCCCCGATAGCGGTGGGCACCGGGCCGTCGGGGGTGCCGTTCCACGGGCGTCGCGGCGGCTGGCGGCTGATCCACCACCACAGCCCGGCGGCCAGGACAAGGAGGATGATCGACACGACCTGCGAGATCGAGAACGGCGTGCCGAGGGCGGGGGCCTCGTCGATGCGGATCATCTCCAAGAGGAATCGTGAGATCGGGTGGAGCGTCAGCGTGAGCGCGAAGACGGCCCCGTCACGCTTAGCCAGCGGCGTGAAGGCGACCGCTAGCCAGGCGAGGATGGCGGCGTCGATCGTCGCGTAAAGCTGGGCGGGGTGGATGGGGAGGCTCCAGGGACGCGCGCCCGCGAGCGCCGCCGGAATCAGGCCCCGGGCCGCCTGATCGAGCCAGGGGGGGCTGTCGGGAGGGAACCGCACGGCCCAGGGAAGATCGCAGGGGCCACCGTAGCAGCAGCCGTTGAGGAAGCAGCCGATCCGACCGATCGCCAGTCCAAGGAGCAGGCCCGGGGCAATGCAGTCGGCCAGCCGCGGCAGGGACAGGCCCCGCCTGACGGCGAACCGCCATGCCGCCAGCGCGGCGGTGGGGATCGACCCGAAGACGGTCAGCCCTCCCGCGGCGACATTGAGCACGCCGGGGAGCCCTGAGAGCAGACTCCGCCCCGGTGGAAAGAATTGGTCGTGGTATTCGAGGACATGGAACAGCCGCGCCCCGACGATGCCCCACAGGAAGACCTCGAGCCCGAGGGCGAGAATCGTGTCGGCGTCGTAGCCGGCGTGGCGGCCGCGCCGGATCGACAGCCCTGTCCCCGCCGCTGCCGCCAGGAGAAGCATCACGCCATAGCCGCGCACCGGCACGCCGGCGCCGTCGTCGAGCGCCGGAAGCAGCCAGAGGATCATCGCGCCGGCGAGCGCCAGCGGAAACCCAAGACCGAGCAGGGCCTCGCGGGCGCCGCTCCGTCGCCAGGCGACGAAGAGCCCGATGCCACCGGCCACGGCCAACAGCGCCAGGAGCAGGCCCTGACCGAACAACGGCCATTCCCAGAGGTGCGTGGGGATGTGGAAGAGCGTCGAGTGCACGGCAAAGGAATCCCGGTCGGGGCGGCTGCCCCGCAGCCGAATC
Source organism: uncultured Planctomycetaceae bacterium (assembly GCA_903949225.1). Lineage (GTDB taxonomy): Bacteria > Planctomycetota > Planctomycetia > Pirellulales > UBA1268 > QWOP01. The sequence continues at coordinate 2,218 of CAJAYZ010000233.1, read as the reverse complement.
GTTTTTGGAGGACTCTTTTTTCCGGCAGTTCAGCGACGCGCCGGCAGGAAAACGTTGTCGAGGAGGCGGGTGGTGCCGACACGGCCGGCGACGAGCGCCACGGCGGCCGCTCCCGGCTGGGGAGGGAGGAGGGAGTCGGGATCGACCACCTGCGCGTAGTCGACGGGAATGTCTCGGGAGCGCAGGGCCGCGCGGATCGCCTCCTCGACCACCGCCACAGCATCGCCCGCCTGCCAGCGCTCGACTGCCGACGTGAGCCCCTCGTGCAGCGCCACGGCCCGGCGGCGATCCTCCGGGGAGAGGTAGGCGTTGCGGGAGCTCATCGCCAGGCCATCGGGCTCGCGGATGGTCGGGCAGACCTCGATGGCGATCGGAATGGCGAGATCGGCAACCATCCGCCGCACGACGACGGTTTGCTGCCAGTCCTTCGCGCCGAAGTAGGCGACATCGGCCGGGACGACGTTGAACAGCCAGCAGACGACCGTCGCCACGCCGGCGAAGTGCCCCGGACGGATGGCCCCCTCGAAGTCGGCCGCGGGAGTCTCGACCACGATGCTCGTGGCATGCCCGGCCGGGTAGGCAGTTGAAGCCTCCGGCACAAACACCCACGTCGCGCCCTTGGCCCCCACGAGCGCCAGGTCGGCCGGAAGCGTCCGCGGATAGCGGGCGAGGTCTTCCCGGGGGCCGAATTGCTTCGGGTTGACGAAGATCGAGACGACGACGTCGTCGCACTCCGCGGCGGCCTGCTCGACGAGGCTGGCGTGCCCGGCATGGAGCGCGCCCATCGTCGGCACGAAACCGATCCGGCGGCCAGCACGGCGGGCAGCGAGGATCGTGTCGCGCATGGGGCGCGGCTCGGCCACGACGATCGGTGTGTGTCCCGGTTGCTCGCTCATCCGGCTGCCTCCACCGCCGCGATCGCCTCGTCGATGGCGCGGCTGAGGTCGTCGGCAGCGACGACGACCACGGCGTGGGGGCCGCGGTCGCCGGCCTGCTTCCCGCAGCGCAGCCGGGCGAGGAGCCGATCCTGGAGCCGAACGAGATCGGCGACAGGATTGGCCTGCGCCCCGGCGTCGATCATGGTGGATGAAGCGGTGGCCGTCCGTTCGGCAAGCGTCTCCGGTGACGCCCGCAGCAGGATCGCGACATGGGGCGCCACTGTCTTGGCCGTCACTGCCGCATGCTCGGCCGTGTACCGCCCCAGGGCCATGGGGGAGAGCGTGTCCTCGGCGGCCACCAGGTGCGAGCCGAGCCAGTAGTCAGCGACCGTGCCGTGGGGATCATCCGGCCACGTGGATGTCTCCAGCGGACGGGCGCAGGCGGAAAGCGCGGCGCTCCAGGCAGCGTCAGGGGCGCCATTGTCCGGCAGACCGGTGGGCTTTCGCCAGGGGAGCACGGCCGGCGCCTGGACGAGCCTCGCCAGGGTCGCATCGGCAACGGCCCCTGCCACCTCGGCCGCCCCCGATCCCGGCACGCCGACGATGGCGACATTGAGATGCGCCTGCGAGATGTTGTCGAGAAGGTCGCTGAGGCTGCAGCGAGCGAGCGGGTGAAGGAGGCCCGGGGCGATCTCCACGGCGGGTTCGAGGACGAACCGGCGCGTCGTCATCCGCGGGTGGGGGATTGTGAGTGCCGAGCCATCGACGACCTCGTTGTCGAGGACGAGTTGGTCATAAAGAAGGATGTCGAGATCGAGCGTGCGCGGGCCCCAGCGCTCTGTCCGATCGCGGTGGAGGGTGTTCTCGACGGCCGAGAGCACGCCGAGGAGCTCGTGGGGCCCGAGTTCTGTGTCGATCAGGCAGGCCCCGTTGAGGAACGGGGCCTGGTCGGGAGGGCCGCCGATCGGCCTGGTTTCGCGGTGTCGGCTCACCGCTCGCATCATGATCCCCGGCATGACGCCGAGGAGTTCGATGGCACGATCGAGTTGCTCGCGCCGGGCCCCCTGATTGGAACCACATCCGATCAGGCAGCAAGCCATGTCGCACTCCCTGCAGGTCCGGCGGGCGGTTGCCCCGCGCGGCGTGCGGGGATTGTTTCGGGTGACGGCGTCTCTGGCTGTCCGCGGAGATTGTTCCCCGCGCGTGGTCCCGCCGGCAAGCGCAGCCGTCGGGATCTCCTTCCAGCCAAAGCCAACTGAAGGCCTGGCCAAAGCGGCCTAGGGCCGACAGTCTGCCGGTTCGGGCCAGGAACTGCACGACCCCCGGCCTGTCAGGCCGGC
>CAJAYZ010000232.1 GCA_903949225.1 uncultured Planctomycetaceae bacterium | reverse complement strand
GGGATCCCGGTCGGCACGCTCGCGATCGGGCCGGCCGGGGCTACGAATGCGGCGCTTTTGGCGGTGGCGGTGCTCGCCCTCCACGACGACCGCCTCGCCGAAGCGCTCCGGGTTTACCGCGAAGCGCAGACGCAGCGGGTGCTCGCCGACGATCTTGCCAGCCCCAGCCAAGCGTGAACACCGTGAGCCATCCCAGTCCTTTTCATGCTCCCTCCGATCGGCCCCCTGTCCTTCCCGGGGCCACGCTCGGCGTGCTCGGTGGCGGCCAACTCGGCGCCATGTTCGCCTCCGCTGCCCGGCGGATGGGCTACCGCGTCGAGGCGGTCGTCGACCATGCCGACTGCCCCGCGGCCCGGCACTGCGACCGCGTCCACGTCGGACTCCTCGACGACCCAGCCAGGTTGGTGGAACTGGGGCGGCGGTTCGCCGCGGTGACGTACGAGTTCGAGAACGTGCCGGTTGCCGCGGCCCGGGCCCTCGATGGAGTGGTGCCTGTCCGGCCGGGCCCGAACGTGCTGTTCACGACGCAGGATCGGGGCCGTGAGAAGGCGTTTCTGGTCGCCCACGGCCTGCCCTGCGCGCCCCACGCCTTCGTACACTCGCGGGACGATCTCGTTGCCGCTGCAGCGCGGACGGGGCTTCCCGCCGTGCTCAAGACCTGTGCCTCCGGCTACGACGGGAAGGGACAGCGACGGATCGACAGCCTGGAGGAGGTCGATGCCGCCTGGGGGGCACTGGGGCCTGAGGAGATGGTGCTCGAAGGTTTTGTGCCGTTTGCATGCGAGATTTCGGTCGTCGCCGCCCGGGGCCTCCATGGCGAGACGTTCACCTGGGAGCCCTCCCTCAATCACCATCGTCATCACATCCTCGACTGTTCGCTCGTCCCCTCGGGCCTTCCCGCCGCCACCGTCGACGGCGCGCGGCGGATGGCGGAGCAGGTCCTCGAGGCGCTCGATGTCGTCGGCGTCGCGTGCGTCGAGTTCTTTGTCACGGCCGATGGGGGGTTGCTCGTCAACGAGATTGCTCCGCGACCGCATAACTCCGGCCATCTCACGATCGAAGCTTCCACGACGAGCCAGTTCGAGCAGCAGGTGCGGGCCGTGTGCGGTCTGCCGCTCGGCTCGACCAGGCTGCGGGCCCCGGCGGCGATGGTGAATCTCCTCGGCGATTGTTGGGAACTGGGAGAGCCGGACTGGAACGCAGCTCTGGCGGTCGAGGGGGTGAGCCTCCACCTCTACGGCAAGTCCGCCCCCCGACCGGGGCGGAAGATGGGGCACCTGACGGCCCTCGCCGGCAGCGTGTCCGAGGCCGAAGCGGCGGCCCGGGCGGCGCGTCGGGCCCTCGCGCGGGGCGCGGTGGGCTGAACGGCGGGCGCGGTGCTACTGAGGCGAGAGCGTTCTTCCCCGCCAACTCGTCTGCAACCCGAGCGTCCGGCGGATCAGGGCGCTCCATTGGATGACGAGGAACACCGCAACGCCGAGCGGATGGGCCAGGGCGCTTGTGAGGCTGTGGCCGAAGCGATGCACGGCGAGCCCTCGCGGGAGCCAGGCGGCGAAGACGGCGGCGAGCGTCGCCGCCACCCCCCAGGCTGGCCATCCATCCCACCCGTCGGCAAGGCCGCGGATGAGGAGCATCACCGGGAGGATCTGCCCTCCGGCGAGAAGGAGGGTGAAGGGGAGGATGCTCCCCGGCGCCGCGATCCCCTCGGTGGCGTTCTTGCCGAGGCCGCGGACGACCTCCCGATTCGTGCCGTACATCCGGCAGCGGGCAATGTCGCCGGCATCGAACAGATCGGTCGAGAGGCCTGCCGCCCGGTAGGCGCGGGGAAGCTTGATCCCGTCGTGGAGGGAGGCCTTGATGGCGGCATGGCCCCCGCTGCGCAGATAGGCCTCCCGGCGGGTGACGAACAGTTGGCCGCAGCCGGCCGCCAATCCGGGGCGGTCGTCGGAGCGGGCGATCGCCAGCGGGAGGTAACCGAGAAGCACGAAGTGGATCAGCGGGAGGAGGAGCCAGTCGAGGAGGCAGCCGGTCTCCTGATGAGGGAAGCCACTGGCCAGATCGACGCCCCGCGTGTCGAGAAAAGCCACGGTGCGTGCCACGGCGTCAGACTCGAGGGTGACGTCGGCATCGAGGAAGAGGAGGATGTCGTGACGGGCCGCCTGCGCGAGTTGAAAGCAGGCGTGCTGTTTGCCGCACCATCCGGGCGGGAGCGGCTGACCACGGACGAGTCGCACCCGCGGATCTTCGGCGGCGAGGTCGGTGATGATCCGCGCGGTGTCGTCCCTGCTGTCATCGTCGAGGACGACCAACTCGAGGTCGACGTCGCGGTTGGCGAGCACGGTGGCGGCGAGCCGACCGATGACCTTCGCCTCGTCGCGGGCCGGGACGAGCACCGAGACCCGCGGCGGCGGAGTCCCGGGGGCTGGCCGCGGCGAGCGAGTGAAGAAGCGGAGGTTGGCGAGCGTCAGCCCGGCTGGGAGCGCGGCGAGGGCCAGCGCTGGCAGCGCTAGCCAGGCAGGAGTCATCGTCGCGGCTCCGGGGAGATCGAGGAAACGCCACCGTGCGAGGGATCGAACCGCTCCCCCTTCAGCCAGGCGCGGAAGCGGCGGCTGAGGTCATAGACCCCCCCTACGCCGACATCCCCGGTGAGGAGCGTGCGGAACGGGGCCGGGTCACGACGTCTGGCGGCGTGGGCCAAGCGATCCTGGGTCGCCTCGAGTCGTGTTGCCAGGAGGGCGTTCCAGGCATGGGCGTCGAGGCCGCTGCCCGGGCCCATCGGCATCGGTTCACCGAAGGCCACCAGCGCCTCGGGTAACCGCTCGTTCCAGAACGGATACTCGACCGCCATCGGCACGATCACTCCCCGCTCGTTGCCTCGGGCAGCGTGCCCGACGCCCGGGCGGATCACCATCGGACGCTCCCGTGGGTCGGCGAACGCCCCCTGGGCCGTCACCCAGAAGATGACGTCGGGGCGCCGGCCGGCCGCCCGGGCGATCCGGAGGAATCGGGCGGCGCCGCGGCGCGTGCGGGGCTCGATGCCGACCAGCCCGATCCGTTCTAGGAACCGGTATTTGCCGAGCGCTGCAGCGTCGATCGGCCCGTAGTTGAGCCGTTCCGGCCAGAGTTCCTGGGCCACGGTGAAAAACATGAGGGGATCCCACCAGCCGGGGTGGTTGGTGTAGACGATCACCGGTTGCCCGGCGAGATCGGGGGAGTCGGGCTGTTCGTCAACGCCGCGGAGCAGACGCAGGGCGTGGAACTGGCGCCGCATCGAACGCCGAACGTAGACCATGAAGTAGTGGTAGAGCATCCGCGAGAACGGCGGAAGTTGCTCTCGCTCCTCGTGGTCCCGGGGGGCCGCGGCGTCGCTCTTCACGGGTGCCTCCGGGCGCCACTCACACCGCGCAGGGGGCCGGGGATGACACAGGGCCGGTGGGCTCGATGAGACGATCCTTGTCGACGGTGTCGGCCGCGATCCAGCCCGACATCATCACCATCGGCATCCCCGGCCCCGGGTGGGACGAGCCCCCGGCCAGGTAGAGCCCCTCGATGTCGGGAGACCGGTTCGAGGGCTTGAACGCCCCGAGGAATCGCCCGTGGCTTGCCAGCCCGTAGATCGCGCCGTCGAGGACGTGGTAGCGGTCGTTGATGTCCTGCGGCGTGAGGAATCGCTCGACGACGATGTGCTTCTCGAGATCTTCGAGCCCGGCAGTGGAGACGAGTTTCTCGATGATCCGCTTCCGATAGGGGGCGAACATCTTCGACCAGTCGTGGTGCGGACGGAGGTACGGAGTGTGCACCAAGACATAGAGGGCCTCCCCGCCGGGCGGCGCCACTTCGGGCTCGGTGACGGCCGGGGCGCAGAGGTAGCAGGTCGGGTCGGGCGCCGGCTCCCCCTTGCGGTAGATGAAGTCGAACTCCTCGTGCGGGTCGGCCGAGAAGACGAAGTTGTGGTGGAGGAGTTGTTCGTAACGGCGGTCGAGGCCGAGATAGAGGACAACGCCGGAGCAGGCCGGTTCGTACTTCCGCCGCCCGAGGAACTTCGCGGCGGGTGCGCCATCGACGAGTTCGCGGTGGGTGCGGACGCTGTCGGAATTGCTGACGACAACGGCGGCCGGGATCGTCTCTCCCTGCTCCGTGACGACGCCCCGCACCTTTCGCTTCTCGACGATGATCCGGCTGACGGCGGTGCGGGTGCGGATGTCGACGCCGAGATCGACCGCGAGTGAGGCCAGAGCCCTCGGCACCGCGCCTGTTCCCCCACGCGGATACCAGACGCCGTCGCGGGACTGCATGTTGGCAATGCCGCAGAGGACGGCCGGCGACGACTCGGGGCAGCTCCCCACATACTGCGTGAAGTGATCGAACATCTGGGCGGCACGGGCATCGGGAACGTGGGCCCGCACGGTGCCGGCCACCGTGTGGCCCGGCCGCATCCCCATCACTTCACGGAGCATCCCGACGTTGAAGCTCCGCCGCGGGTCGAACATATCGGCGAGCCCGCCGACCGGTCGCCAAAAGAAGAATTCGTCGGAGATGCGGTGGAGACGTTTCGAGAGTTCCATGAAACGCCCGTACCCATCCCCTGCCCCGCTCCCCGGCGCGTAGCGGTCGAGCGTCGCCTGCATCTGCGGCACGTCGGCGCACAGATCGAGCGTCGAGCCGTCGGTGAAGAAGCTCCGCCATTGCGGGTCGAG
>CAJAYZ010000231.1 GCA_903949225.1 uncultured Planctomycetaceae bacterium | reverse complement strand
GCCGACGACGAGCGCATCGGGACGAAGGACGATGGCGACGCGCGTGGGAAACGCGGCCCCCGGTTCCTGCGGCACGTCGTAGACCGTCATCGTGGTACCGTCGCCCGACGTCGAGGTCGACTTCGTGGCCTTCCGCTCGGCGAGGCGCTCGCCGACCGTCTCGACCAGTCGCGTCGCTTCATCACCGTGGCCGGTGGTGTCAACGAGGATCACCGTGGCCAGCTTGCCGGCGGCCGGCTCAATGACCCCGAGGGCGACCTCCCCCCCCGGAACGCTGGAGAGATCTTCGAACGAGAGCCCGAGCTTCCCCAGACGCTGCCGACCGGCCTTGCGGGCCTGATCACGGACGCTCTCCACGAAGGGACGCATCTGCGGGTCCCTGAGCAGCTGACCGTAGTCGGTGTTGTCGAAGCTTTCCTGGAGCCGGCGGGGATCCGCGGTGCTGACCCAGACCCGCGTCGTCGCCGGGAAGACGGTCTCGCTCGGGGCGAACCCGGCGGCCTCCACCCGGAGGGCCGGGCTGACGGAGGCGACGGCCACCATCCAGACAGCGGCGCGACGCAGAACTCCAGGGAGGTTCGTTCCCCTCCGTCGACGACCGGCCAACAAGCTACCGTGCACGAGAACTCCTCCTTGAAGGCACCGCAGGGGCGCGACGGTTGGTGCGCTCCCCCTCCTTATCGTTCCGGTGCGGCCCGAATCTGGACCCGATCACGGCGGACACACTCCCTTCGCCAACCGGCCGGGAAAGGTGCGCAAGCCCGGCAAGATCGTCCTCCGCTCAGGCCGGCGGGTAGGTCACCATGACCATCCAAACCACGACCAGAACGGCGACCACCGCCGCCAGGGCGGTGCCTCCGTCGGTGCGCCGGCGGACGAGTGACGCCACTCCCCAGGTGATCGCCGCGCTGCCCGCCAGGAGAGCGACCGTTGCCATGGCCCCGGCCGATCGCTCGCGATCACCGGCAAGGAGGGCCAGCGCCACCAGAGAGGGCCATCCGAGGAGGAGGGCGTGAAAGCCGACAGATTCGCTGACCAGATCGGTCATGCCGATTCGCTGTCCCCCGCCCAGAGGCCGAAGCGGCACCGATTCCAGCAACCGACTCCACCCCCGCCCGAGCGAGACAGGCGTGATCGTCGCTTCGGGAACGGCCAGCGCCACGAAGCAGGCGACCGCCACGATTCGATTGGCGGCGGCCGACGCGGGGGCGAGGAACAAGCAGACGACCATCCCCGTCAGGGCGGCCGCCATACCCACGAGGTCGAGCCGCCCCCGTGCCGGGTCACCCGAGGCGATCAGGCGACCCGTCCCGCGCGGCTTCCGGGCAGCGAGAGGCATGCGGGCCACGACCACCGCGGCACCGATCGCCGCGAGCACGGCAACCACCACAGCGGCTCGCCCCGCCAGGGGATTGTCTGCACATCGATTCCACGCTGTGGCTCCAGCCAGTCCTGCTCCCGCGGTGATCACCAGCGCCCCGCTCGCTACATCCGCCCGGTTGGGTAGCCGGCGCTCGAGGTAGGCGACGAGTGCGGCTGCGAAGCCGGCTCCCAAGAAAAACCCTGCAAGCGAGTGAAAACCTGCCACCGAGAGAAACCCCGCAAGCGATTCCGATCGCACCGCGGGGCTGGCCAAGGCTCCGACGCATCCTCCGATCACCGGCCAGCCGAGCCTGACCGCCACGGCAGCGATGGCTGCCGTGGTACCGCCGAGATGACCGGCCGGCGCGGGGATCGGGGCCCCAAGCGCGGCCACCGCCAAAACTCCCCCGAGGAGAAATCCGACCGCCGTCCGGGGACCGCCGACTGCCGGCCCACTCCCTGCGACCGAAACGCCACCGATCGCGGCAAGGAGAAGGAGATAGGAGGCCGGCCTGCGGGCCTC